>JBKJYP010000320.1:0-24570 GCA_046715695.1 Actinomycetota bacterium
CTTCGCCCTCCTCGGGGCGGACCAGGATGCGGTCCTCGAGGGGGGTGATCTTCGTCTTGGTTGCAGTCGCCATCCAATAACCTCCTAAGGGGTGTTTAGCACTCGAACACTGCGAGTGCTAAGGATACCGCCTGGGTGGGTGGGCGGCAAATGGCGGGCAAATGGCCCCTGCTCTCCCTAGGATCGCAGCAATTCCAGGACCGCCAACACCCGCCGGTGATCCTCCTGAGTAGGTTCAAGACCCAGCTTTGAAAAGATACTTCCGATGTGTGTCTCAACGGTCTTGACCCCGAGGAACAGCCTCTCGGCGATCGCCGAGTTCGATCGACCTTGGGCCATCAACTCAAGCACATCCCGCTCTCGCTGCGAAAGTGCGTCAAGGATCGATCGCGAGCTGTGCTTCCTCATCAGCTGTGACACGATCTCGTGGTCGATCACCGAACCTCCCGTTCCTACACGGCGAACCGCTTCGAGGAAGTCCTCGATGTCTGTAACGCGATCCTTCAGCAGGTAGCCGGTTCCGGCCGAGTGCGAGTGGAGCAACTCTGTTGCGTAACGCGGCTCGACGTACTGAGACAGCACCAGTACACCAACCTGGGGAGAGTTCCGGCGGATCTCCTCAGCCGCACGGAGACCCTCATCTGTGTGGGTCGGAGGCATCCGGATATCGGTGATCACCACATCCGGTTGATGCTGGGCCACCGCTGCGAGTAGATCATCGGCTGTCCCCACGCTCGCCGTCACTTCGAACCCAGACGCTTCGAGGAGACGGACGATCCCGTCACGCAGAAGAACCGAGTCTTCTGCGACGACTATCCGCATGGAAGCCGGACGGCGATGCGCGTGCCCCTTTCCTCCGGGCTATCCACCTCGAGGGTTCCGCTTAACGCGGCCACACGGTCGCCCAGACCCCTGAGCCCGCTTCCCTTCGAGACATCAGCTCCACCGACTCCGTCGTCCGCGACCTCTAGGCATAGGGATCCATCCTCGAGTCGTGCTGATACCACGACCCTTGTCGCCCGAGCGTATCGCGACACATTCGTTAGGGCCTCCGCCACGACGTAATACGCGGCAGCTTCGACAAGAGCCGGCAGCCGTTCGTCCGGCGCCTCCACAAGTTCAGCCGCGACGTTCGAGCGCTGGACCAGCGACTCCAAGGCGGGAGCCAACCCCTGTTCGGTCAGGATCGCCGGGTGGATCCCACGCGCCAGCTCCCTTAGCTCAGCGAGGGCCTCTTGAAGATCGCCGGTCGCCTTCGCTAGTTCGTCGTGAGCTGGATGGTCGCTAGCGAGCCTCCCTTCGAGCATCCTGAGCTCCAGAACGACGGCAACCAGCCGCTGCTGTGCCCCGTCGTGGAGGTCGCGCTCGATCCGACGTCGTCCGGCATCCGAGGCTTCCACTATGCGCTGCCGCGACTCACGGAGTTCCTGCGCTTGTATCGAGATCTCATCCAGTTTGTCCTGAAGTTCTGCTGTGAGTCGCACGCTGCTCAGGGCAAGGCCGGCATGCACCGCGAACTCGGCCAGCCGCCGGGTATCACTCGGAGTTAGCGTGTCTCCGCCCGGCTTGCGCACCGCTATCTCTCCGATCTTGTCGCCTGAATGGACCACCTCGATCATCGAGTCGAGTCTGTGTTCACCAGCATCGAGTGGCCACACCCGGGCGTGTTCTTTCCCATTAGGCAACATAAGGCGGATCCGAGCAGCCTCTGCACCCACTCCACGCGCCGCGAACTCCGCCATCCGGGGCAGGACATCGTCCAACGTAACCGCCATGGCCATGCGAGGTGCAAGATCAGTCATCAGCTCATAAGGGGTCGCTCTGTGGCCGTAGACGAACCTGTTCGCGTATCGCTGGATCACTTCCCGCAGCGGATGGAAAGCGATGGCGACCACTGCAGTGGCAACAAGAGACAGTACGAGATTCGGCTTGTCGCCGGAACCGATCGCGGCCCCGACACCGGCTACAACAGCGATGTACACGGCGGTGACGAATACCGCGAGGGATCCGTAGACGAGTGTCTTGTTGATGACGACGTCGATGTCGTACAGGCGATATCGCAAGGTCGCAACGCCGAACGAGATAGGGATCGCGACGATGAGCACCGTCAAGAGGCCATCGATCATCCTGGCCGCAACCGTGCCGCTCACGCCTTGGACATTCATGAGGTTCGCGCCGATAAAGGATCCGACCGCCGCAACCACAACCGTGTAGGCGACGACCTTCAGTTGCTGCCTCTCGATCCCATGCGATCTGAAAACGCGGGGTACGAGCGAGCCGATCGCAAGGAACATCGCCCCGAATAGACCGAATAGGCCTACGAGGTTCACGATCTCAAGGATGCCTGTCGCTCCCGGGATGCCTATCGGGTTGCCGACCCCCTTCAGCAGCTCCTCCTTGGCGTAATAACCCCAGCTGAAGGCGTCCGGTCGAAACATCTCCGTGATCCAAAGGCAAGCTGCGATGCTGCCGGCGGAAGCGACGATCTTGCGGAAGCGACTATCGAGCCTACGGTCCGGAAACATCAGGGGGACGAACACGCCCAGTAGGCACCAAGATGCGTAGAGCCCTGAGTATGAAGTCAAGAACGCAACGGTTCCTCCGGGCACGGTTCCGGGCGAGACGATAAGCGCGTACGCTCCCCACTGATCCGCAGCCATGGCAAGGATGCCGATCGATCCACCGGCACAGAACACCCACCCGATGCGATTGTCCGGCTGTTTCCTCGCGACGACGACGCCGATGATGGCCGCAGGAAGCATCAGCAGCCCCCAGAAGAAACTCTCCTCTGGTGTTTGCCAGTTTCCGGTACCGAGATGGCGCTCCTCGATGGGGATGCTAGTCACTTGGAATGCGAGTGCGAACACGAAGAGCGCGCAGGTCGCGATCAGCATGGCCGTTGTGCCTGCCCGGTAGCGCTCAGCTGAGGTCACGTCGAGTCTCCGATCGCCTGCGCGATCGCATCCTGCGACAGATCGGTCTTGCCGATGAAGACCGCCCCGGGCACCGCTGATAGCCGCGTTCCGAAATCATCCTCATCCCGAGTAGAAGTAAGCACGACGATCGGTGAGGGTGACATCGAGAGCAACTGTCGTGCGACCTCGATACCGTCGATACCCGGGAGCTGGATGTCGAGCAGGACAACATCGGGCTTCAGCCTTTCTGCTACTGCAACGGCCTGTTCGCCCGACTCGGCTTCCCCCACCACGTCGAGACCCATCTGCTCGAGCAGGGAGCGTGCCGCGGCACGGAAGCCCGCGTGGTCGTCAACGATAAGAACTGACGAACCCATGTCTCGCATCATTTCGCTTCTTCCCTTCATATGTCTGCTGACATGATCGCCCCCTATTCGGCCGCCGCCCAGAGAGCCATCCCTGGATCCGGGTACGGGCTATCCCTGAGCAGATCCCAGGGTGGTCACTGGATACATCGGGCTTGCCAGGATCGACAATCACGAGGACTTGTGAGGAGGGGCAATTGGGCGATCAAAGACAGGTGGACCCGTGACGATCTCCGTATTCCTCGCCGACGACAACATCATCGTGCGTGAAGGCGTTAAGGCACTCCTCCAACTTGCTCCCGACCTCGAGCTGGTCGGCGAAGCCCAGGACTACGAGAGCCTGGTGGACGAAGCCGGCCGGCTCGCCCCCCAAGTGGTCGTAACAGATATCCGCATGCCGCCCACCTTCACGCGGGAAGGGATCGACGCGGGCAAGGAATTGCGCAGGCTGCATCCTGGGACCGGAGTCGTGGTTCTGTCTCAGTACGACGATCCCGCATACGCGGTCTGCCTGCTGGCAGAAGGAGCCTCGGGATTCGCTTACTTGCTCAAGGACCGTGTTGGGGAGGGTGATCAGCTCGCTCGCGCAGTGCGAGAGGTCGCCACCGGGGGCTCGATGCTCGACCCCAGGATCGTCGAAGCATTGATCAGTCCGGTCGAAGAGTCGGCTGATCTCACGCCAGGTGAGGAGGAGTTGCTGAAGTTGGTAGCTGAGGGACGGTCGATCAAAGCCATAGCTGTCATGAGGAGGACGACGCCCGCACACATCGCAGATTCGGTTGAGAGGTTGTTCGTAACTCTTGCCAAGGAGACGAGCCGTGGGACCGCCGCCGCACTTCAGCATCTGAAGATGCTGCATCTGGCCATCGTCCAGCGCGAAGAGCAAGGCGAGAGCTTGAGCCGTCTTGTCCCAACCGGGATCGCCGAGAAGCTGCGCCGCGAGGGCCGTCGCGCAGGAGAAACTGAGATGCTCGAAGTTACCGTTCTGATGTCGGACGTTCGCGGCTACACGACCATCGCAGAGGACGCTGATCCAGCCGTGCTGGCGCGCCAGCTCAACGAGCACCGGGCGGCCATGAACCAGGCCGTGTTGGCACAGGACGGGACGATCATGCAGTTCGTCGGTGACGCCGTCATGGCGGTATTCGGAGCTCCCTTCCCGCGGCCCGACCACCCCGACCAGGCCGTCGCCGCGGCGAACTCGATGCATCTGGCTCAAGCGGAGGTCAATCGGAGATGGGCCGGTGAGGGGCTCCCTGCCTTCGGTCTGGGCATCGGGCTTTCGACCGGACGGGTGGCGGCAGCGATCCTCGGCTCCGACGAGCGACTCGAGTACTCGGTCGTGGGCGACACGGTGAACCTCACGCAACGCCTACAAGGGTGGGCTAAGTCGGGGGAGACGGTACTAAGCGAACCGACCTACGCCGCTCTGACCACATCACTACTGGAGGCTGAACGCATCGAGCCGGCTCTCGTCAAGGGCAGAGAGAGACCGGTCGCTGCCTACCGGCTGGCCGCCGGCGTCTCTAGGGGTCGCCGAATACGTGATGGCGCCACGGATCAAGGACATGATGGCTCTCATGCATCTGGCATTGATGACTCGGGGGGTGCCTAGGCCTGGGGGGAATGGGCCTGCGGTAAGTCTGTGGGCTCTTGTCGCTCGAGCTCGGGAGCTTGGGCACAAGGTGACCGTCGTCGTACTCGATGCGCCGTCGCCGCACACCGAGAAGGGGCTGGAGCTGGAGCCTCCTGCGTCGATCGGAGCGGACGTCGAGGTCTTCGATGCGGGCTCCGTGCAGCTGAAGCCTCGGGGCAGGTTGGCCCAGGTGTTCAGCCACGAAACGAAGGACTTCTATCCGTGGGTGGGCCTACGCACAGAGGTCGGCGACCTGTTGAAGCGCATCGATCCCGACGTGATCCTTGCCTACGAGGTCGCCGTGCTCGCGGCGATCCCACCGGCCCTTGGCGTCCCGGTTGTTGCCGCTACCGTCGATCTCGATCACCTCTCGAACTGGCTCCGGTTCGAACACACGCCGGTTCGGCCGAGTCCCGGCTACGTCATCGAGTCCCTGAGGGCCCGGCATGACAAGCAATGGCGACCAGCCCAGATGGTCTCGTTGCTGAAAGAGGCCAACGCTGTCGTCAACTTCGCCGCGCATCATGCGGAGTGGTTGCGAAGTAAGGGTGTCGATTGCAAGTACCTGCGCACACCGGTGCCCGACCCCGGCCGGACCGTCCGGAAGTCGTCGGGGGCGGGGCCGATGCGGCTCCTACTCATGGGTCACATGCGCGGGCTCTCCACGCAACTAGGGTTGAAAGTGTTCGGCTCGGAGGTCCTGCCGAACCTACGAGACATCATCGGGAGCGGGTTCGAGGTTCGGATCGTGGGCGCGTTCCCTGACGCTCTCCCCGCGGAGGTCCGGAAGTCTCTCGATGCGAGCGAGGTCGAGTTCGCCGGGTACGTCGATGACATCGCTGCGGAGTTCGCGCAGGCGGACATCTTCATCGCGCCAACGCCGGTCGAGCTCGGAACTCGCGTTCGCATCGTCGTGGCGATGTCGTATGGATGCTGCATCGTCGCTCACGAAGCCAATGCGAAAGGCATCCCCGAGTTGCAGGATGGGGTCAACGCGCTGCTCGCGGGTAGCGAGGGCCTCACCCAGGCGATCCAGAGAGCAGCGCATGGCCCGAACCTGAGAGAACATCTGGGCCGCGAGGCTCGGCTGACCTATGAGAAGAACTTCGCTCCCGAGATTGCCGCCGACGAGCTCATAGACCTGCTGAAAGCGCGCGGTCGATCCGATTAGGGCTGTCCGAAGACCTGATGCGTGCCCACTCGCCTCCAGATGATGTGGGGTTGGCCGGCCACCTCTTCTTCCCCGTACTGGAAAGTTGCTCTGCCATCGTCAGCCCAAGACATCTCAAAGATGCCTTCCGCGCCCCTTATCCCCTTCACGCGAAGGCCTTTTCGAAACGGCCTGTTGGACCCAAGGTCCTCGATGAACTTCTCGACCGCGCTCTTGAAGCGCGCTTTCTCCTCGGGCGAGAGGGCGGAGTAGTCCTTGTTGAACCGATCCGTTCTCGCGTAAGTAGGCAAGGACGAAGCCCAGACCCTCTAGTCGTCCAGGGAAGAGAGAAGATCCTCGTCCGTCTCCGACACCGAAACGCGGCCTTCGACGATATCGAGCGAAGCCTCGCGCTCTCCGGCTTGCCAGGTGGGAGTCCAGAACCAAGCCTGGGTCGCGTCGACCACCTTCTGCGGCTTCAAAAGGATGCCTTCGGGAACGATCTCGATCTCCACCGGGTCGCCCTCCTCGAGGTGGGCGCGCTCACGGATGTCGCGCGGGATGGTGATCTGCCCTTTGGCTCTCACTCTCGAATCCGACATGAACGGAATCCTCCTCGTTAGGAGTAAGGATAGCCGATATTCTGAAAATTGGAAAGTAGGAAATTCTTACGACTAGGGCCGCGGGCCGAAAAGAGGCCCCCAGAACGCACGCTCAAACGAGGGGAAGGTTCGGGTCGGGAGACGCGTCGAGGCTCGAGTAACGGCCTCGGCGCAGCATCCCCGTCGCGCAAGCTGCGACCATCGCGGCGTTGTCGGTGCAGAGTTCCATCGGCGGCACGACCAGGTTGGCCCCGCGAGCATCACAGGCAGCGCGCAATCCCTCGCGCAGACCCGAGTTCGCCGCTACCCCACCGCAGACGAACACCCTCTCGTTGCCTGTGTGGTCGAGGGCAGCCATCATCTTCGACACCTCGAGGTCGACGACGGCTCGCTGGAAACAGGCGGCAACGTTCTCGACGCTGACCTCGCCGCCGCCGGCCTCGACCCCGCGCACGTAGTTCACCACGGCGGTCTTGAGCCCCGAGTACGAGACATCGAAGCCCGGCTCGTCGATCATGGGTCGAGGGAACTTGATCGCCTCGGGATCACCGAGTAGCGATAGCCGATCGATCTCGGGCCCTCCCGGATAGTCGAGCCCCAAGAACCGAGCAACCTTGTCGAAGGCTTCGCCCGCGGCATCGTCGACCGTGCCCCCGAGGATCTCGTAATCGCCCTCGGCGCGCGCATCCACATGCATCGTGTGCCCTCCGGAGATGATGAGCACCACGGCCGGGAAGGCGGCAGAGGGGTCCGCGAGGAGGCTCGAATAGATATGAGCCTCGAGGTGATTCACGCCGACGAACGGGACTTCGAGGACGGCCGCGATCGCCTTGCCCTCGGCGACGCCGACGAGAAGTGAGCCGAGGAGTCCCGGCCCTAACGTCGCGCCTATCCCATCGAGGTCCCACAACGTCGCATCCGCTTCGAGGAGCGCCTCGCCGATCGCCGGGGTCAACGCCTCGACATGAGCGCGAGCTGCGATCTCGGGGACGATGCCCCCGTATTCGCCGTGCAGCTCCGACTGCGAAACGATGACGTTGGAGAGGATCGTCCGGCCGCCCTTGACCACCGCGGCAGAAGTCTCGTCACAGGACGTCTCGATACCAAGCACGAGCGAGTCCTCATCCCACTCGCCGACCTTCGAGGCGGAGATCGCCGTGCCGGGAAGGGTTAGGAGGTCTTCACTCATACACGGGGTCTTCTAGCTGGCGGCGGATCTCCTGGAGTAGCAGCCGGTAACGGGTCGACAGGACCTCGGTCACCTCCATCACGTAAGCATCCTCACGGGTCTCGATGTAATAACCCTTGCGCAGCCCGGCCACGGTGAAACCGAACTTCTGATACATCGACTGGGCCACCGCGTTCGTGACTCGGACCTCCAGCGAGACCCGGTCATAGCCCCGCGCTATCGCTTCGTTGATCAACGTAACCAGCAGCCGGGTGCCGACGCGACGTCCGTGGAAGGTCGGCTCGACGGCGATGTTCGTCACGTGCGCGTCGTCGGGCGTGAACATCATCCCGGCGTAGCCAACGACCTCACCCCCGTGGCGCGCAACGAGGTAGGAGCGGGTGGAACGTTGTGAGAGCTCGGCCAAGAAGAGCGTGCTGCTCCAAGGTCGCGGATACACCTGGGTCTCGATCGCCATCACACCGCGGAGATGCCGCCTCCGCATGCGCGTCAGCTCGATCTCTTCCAACGGAGCAGCATCGGGACGCCGAGCGAGCGCCATCAGCCCGCCCGCTCCTGCCGGATCCGGTCCCATTGGATGGGCTTCGCCGAGCGTCGGAGGTAAAGGGGCTTCAGCTCGTACAGAGAATCGAAATCCTCCCGATACATCCGAGGCAAGGCCAGCTCGACCAACGAACGCGCATCAGGGAAGGCATGGCTCATCGTGCCCATCTCGACGGGCTCGAGATCCTCGAAGAGCTCCTTATAGAGAAGGGCGCCGTTGCCCACCATCAAGACCTCCTCGGTCCGCGATGAGAGTCCGATCGCCAGCCGATCCGGACGCTCGACCACATATTCGCTCATCCTCTGGATCCCGCCCGGAGATGACCTATAGAAAGCATGGAAGACCTCGTTGCGGCGGGCGTCGAGCACCGCGCAGATCGTCTTAGGGCAGTACCGCAGGTCATAGGCGACGAGGTCGAGGCTGGACATCCCGATGATCGGGACCGACAGCGCTTGTGCGAGAGCCTTCGCAGTGGAGACACCGACACGCATCCCGGTGAAGAGTCCGGGCCCAAGGCCCACCGCCAAGCCCCCCACGTTCCTGTAACCGAGGCCGGCCTCATCGAGGCAGAAACGGATCGCCGGCAGCAGGAACTCGTTGTAGCTCGCGCCTCGGGAGACCAGCGCACTTGCGATGACGCCCTGTTCCGAACCGATGGCGACACTGGCCTGCGGGGTCGAGGTCTCGATACCGAGCACCAACATCGGCTAGCTCGCCTCCGAGAATCGAGCGGTCGACGAGACCTCTGGCGAAACTGCGTCGAGGAGCGCTTCGGCGGTCTGTCGCATGGCCGCCAGCTTGTGCACCCACTCCGAGCCGCGAGGGCGGAACGTGATCAGCCTCTCGTTCGGGGAATGGGCGTCACCGGCACGTATCTCGACCTGGAGGAATCGCGGAGGAAGCAGTGGAGCGACGGCGTCGCCCCACTCGACGATCAAGACGGCCTCGGGCTCCATCAACTCTTCGAAGCCGAGATCGAGCACTTCCTGGAACGAGTCCAGCCGATACACGTCGACGTGGATGATCGGGTATCGGGCAACGTACTCGTGAACGATCGTGTAGCTCGGACTGGTGATACGGCCGCGCACACCGAGCGCGGTACCGAGACCCTGCACGAAGGTCGTCTTGCCCGCACCCAGATCTCCGCCCAGGCTCAACACATCTCCGGGGAGGAGGACGGGGGCGAGAGCGGCCCCGAGGATGCGGGTCTCCTCAGGAGACAAGCTGGCGACGCAGAGACCCCTATGCATGAGGAGACCGGCTTTGCGGGATCCCGGACGTGGCGAAGAGTCCCAGTTGCTCGCCGACGACCAACTCTGGCTCGGGCTGAACCGGCGGGATCTTGTCGAGCTCGGCTTTCGCCAGCGCGATGTCCTCTCGCATGGCGTCGATCGAGCTCATGCCCCCGAAACGACCGCCCCTGAGCGCGGCGGCCGGGTGGAACGTGGGAACCACCACGGCACCACGTCTGTCATAGGTGCGCCCGCGGGCCTTGGTGATCCCGATCTGTTCCTCCAATATGAAACGGGTCGCGAAGTTACCGAGCGTCACTATGACTTTGGGTGACATGTGCGAGATCTGAGCGTCGAGGAAAGGCTTGCACGCCTCGATCTCGTCCGGGAGCGGGTCGCGGTTACCGGGGGGTCTGCACTTGAGCACGTTCACGATCGCGGCCGAGCCCCGATCCAGCCCGACCTCCGCCAGTAGCCGGTCGAGTAGCTGGCCCGCGGCCCCCACGAAAGGCTTGCCTTCCTTATCCTCGTGGAACCCGGGAGCCTCACCGATGAAGAGCAGATCCGAGTCGAGGTTGCCGTCGGCCCAGACAACCGACGTGCGGCCATCCGCCAACCGGCATGAAGTACATGCCAGAGCGCGGTCCCTTATCTCCCCGATGTCCAAGATCGCTTGCTCCCCCAATCGGCTTTATACGAGGAGCTTCCCATCCTCCATCAAGACGTCGCCGTCGACCGTGATGCGCCCGCCTCTGCGGAGGTCGCACACCATGTCCCAGTGGACCGCCGAATCGTTCGTCCCGCCCGTTTCCGGGTAGGAGGCCCCGACCGCGAGGTGCACGGTCCCGCCGATCTTCTCGTCCAGCAGGATCTCACCGGTGAAGCCCTCGATCCCGTAGTTGGTGCCGATGCCGAGCTCGCCGAGGATGCTGGCCCCCGGGTCGGTGTCCAGCGTCTTGACGAGGAATTCCTCGTTGCGGTCCGCAGTGGCACGCACGACCTTGCCTTCCTCGAACTCGAGCCGGATGCCCTCGACCGCCTGGCCCCCATAGATCGCGGGGTAGGTGAAGGTGACGTGTCCGTTCGTCTTGTCTTCCTCGGGACCCGTGAACACCTCCCCATCGGGGAAGTTCTCCTCACCATTCGCCGGGATGAAGATGCGGCCGTTGACGCCGAGACGGAGGTCCGTTCCCTCGCCCTCGATGTGGAACTCGCTTCGCCCGGCGAGCCAGTCGACCAGGGTCTTGTGACGATCGGCCATCTTGCGCCACTCGGCGGCGGGATCCGCTTTGTCCACGAGGCAGGCCCCGTAATAGAAGTCCTCGTACTCGGCGAGGCTCATCTCGGCATCCATCGCGTGAGCTTCGGTAGGGAACAACGTCACGTTCCAACGGAGCTCGCCGGCGGCGAAGCGTTCCATGAAGGTTTCCATCAGAGGTTGGCGTGCGCGGGCTGCCCGCGTCTGCTTCTCCGGATCGACCCTCGACAGTTGGCGCGTGTTTGTGGCGGAGATGATCTGGATCGAGACGTCGATGTTCTCGATCAGCCACTTGTCCGGCTCGGGCACGTAGTCGAGTTGGTGCTCGTTGGCGAAACGGAAGAAGATCGGCTCCGCCTGAGGGATTGAGGCCCTGAGCATCGGCTTCGCTCCGCGAAGGAGACAGCGCTCGTAGAGGGCAAGCATCAAGGGCTCGGCGACGTAGGCAGCTCGGATCGCTACGAGGTCACCCTCTTTAACCTTCGTGGAGTAATCGACAAGGATCTCGGCAACCTTTTCAACGCGCTGATCTTTCAATCGCCCACCCTTCTGCTAGCCGAGATGATCTTCGAAGAAAGAAGCCAAGATCGTATTGAACTCCTCGTGACGCTCCAGCATCGACATATGCCCCGCGCCTTTCAGCATCACAAGCTCGGCCTTCGGTAGCTCGGCGGCGAGGTGCTCGGAGGCTGATGGAACCGTGATCCGGTCGTTCGTGCCGGAGATGACGATCGCCGGAACGCGGATCTCTCCGAGCACGTCCCACATATCGAAGGTCCGGTAAGCCTTGAACAGATCGAGGATCGTCTGGCTGGGCGTATCGGCCACCATGTCGTAGGTGAGATCGACCTGTTTGGCCGAAGCGTGGGGGCCGAACGCGACATAAGCCGTGATCAGGAAGGCGGAATCGGTCGGACGCACGATCTTCCTCAGCCGGTCGACATAGCGGGACCGGCTCCCGCCGAGGAACTCGGTGGGACGTTTCAGGAATCGGTCGAGTTGGATCGCGGCCTCGCCGGCAGCCGTCGTCTGATGCAGACGCGCGCTCGTGTTCGCGAGGACGAGTCCCTTGATCCGTTCGCCGGCCCACTCGGGATGGAGCCGGCACAGCTCGAGGGCGACACTGCCACCGATCGAATGGCCGACGAGCACGACCTCTTCGAGGCCGCAGTCGTCCAGGACCACCTCTAGGTCATGACCGAGTGCAGTCACCGAGAACTCGATCTCGTCACGGCCCCCAGATATCTCCGAGTTCCGGCCGAGCCCGCCACTCACGGACCGGCCGTGACCACGGAGGTCATAGAAGACGAGACGACGGCCGTCGAACGCGGGCATCTGGTAGTGCCACAGGTCGGTCCGCAGCGCAGACCCGTGGATGAACACGACGCCGGTCCTCGAACCCGGCCCCCTCTCCTCGATGAAGATGGAAGCCCCGTCCGGGGTGCGGATCGTCCGGGCACGTTCGCCCCTGCGTTTCGTGAACGGCTCCGAGGATTCCGGGTCACCGATCCGCCTCCGTTTGACGAGCGCATGCTGCGCGACGAGACCGGCCCCCAGGCCGAGGGCAGCCCCACCCAGGGCCAAGAACTTCGAACGCCTATCCAACCTCGTCACCTCCGGAGAAAAGTCGCGGTACGCGTGAAGGTATCCGGCTCACGACCTCATAGTCGATGGTGCCGGTCAGCTCGGCGAGCTCACCGGCGGTGATCTCTTCATCCCCGTCCCTGCCGATCATCGTCACGACATCACCGACCTCGATCGTGTCATCACCGACGTCGACCATGAATTGATCCATGCAGACAGTCCCGGACAATCTGTATCGGCGGCCTCTCAACAACACGTCTGCCTTCCCCGACAACGCCCTGGAGTAACCGTCGGCATAACCCGCAGGCACGGTTGCAACGTTCCCTCGCCGCGGGAGCTCGTAGCGCAATCCATAAGACACAGACTCACCTTCCGCCACGGTCTTCACCATGTTCACACGGGCTCGTAGAGCGAGTGCAGGTACCAGCTCGAGTTGAGACCCCGGCAGAGGCGACAGGCCATACAGGGCGATGCCACACCGGACCAGATCAAGACGAGAGTCCGGGATGGTCAAGGCGGCAGCGGAGTTCGCGATGTGCTTGTAGCGGAGGGGGACGCCCGCCGTCTCGATCTTGTTCGTGACGTCGTTGAAGAGGTCGAGCTGCTTCCTGGTGAACGGATGATCGAGGACATCGGCGACGGCGAGATGGCTCCAGGCACCTTCGATCTCGACGCCGGGCAGGGCTTTCAAGAGGGCCATCGCTCCGGGCACATCGTCGACGAGCAGCCCAACGCGGTGCATGCCGGTGTCGATCTTTACGTGGACGGGCACGGTCGAACCCGCGCTCTGGGCCGCTTCGCTCAGAGCGACCGCGAACGCCTGGGTGTACACGGTCGCCGTCAAGCCTGCCCCCACGATGGCGGCAGCGCCTTCGGGAGGCGGCTCGGTGAAGACATGGACCGGAGCTTCGATCCCGGCTTCTCTGAGATGCAGGGCTTCGGCGACACGAGCAACCCCGATACGCGTCGCGCCACCTTGCAACATGGCGCGGGCGGCTCCCGGGTTCCCGTGACCGTACGCGTAGCCTTTGACGACGCCCATGAGCTCGGCCGGACGACACAGGTCGGCCACAGCCTTCGTGTTAGCCACGATGGCATCCAGATCGACCTCCGCCCAGACCGGATGCCCGCGAGCGGCGACCTCCTCGGCCGTCAGAGCCTCCATGTGGCCGAGGTTATGCCCTCTACGACGTCGGTCGCTCTGACACTCCTGCCGCCCGACCTTTCGCGAGCGGCACTTCCCGCCCGCCCGTGCATCTGAGCCGCACAGAACGCCGCAGGCCAGGGTTCCATCCCACGAGCGAGGAGGGCCGCGAGCAAGCCGGTGAGCACATCACCCGTCCCGGCCGTGGCGAGCTCTGGACCTCCGGCCGTGGCCACGGCGAGACGTCCATCGGGCGCTGCTATCAGTGAGCGTGGCCCTTTGAGTAGAACGACGGCGTCGAAGGTTCGGGCCGCCATCCGCGCTGCGGCGGCACGGTCCGAAGCGATGTCCTCGGTGGCCGAATCGAGCAGGCGGGCCAGCTCACGTTCATGCGGGGTGATGACCAAGGCGCCGACCCGCTCCTTGAGGGCACCGGCTCTCCCTGCCAGGACGTTCAGTCCATCGGCGTCCACGACCAGCGGGACCGTTGCTGCTTCGAGAAGAGCCTCGACCAGCTTCTGCTGGTCGTCGCCGCGCCCCAACCCGGGGCCGATCGCGGCTGCACCGCAGGACTCCAGGAGATGGCGGTTGGCCTCTAGAGAGGCAGGGCCCAGGGCGCCGCTGGGATGGGCGGTTACGACGGCTTCGGGGGCCGAGCCGATCACGGCGCCCGAGGCGCCTTGGGTCGTGACGAGTGAGACGTACCCCGCTCCACCGGCGAAAGCTCCGAGGGTCGCGAGGACGGCTGCGCCGGGCATCTCATCACAACCCGCCCAGAGAGCCACGTGGCCCGAATCCCTCTTGTCGCCCCCCGGGTCCCTCGGGGGAAGTTTCTCTAGATCTTCATCCTCGATAGCCCAAGCATTGGCCAGCGGTGCATCTATCCCGATCGGGGCGACCACGACCTCACCGGCGTACCGGCAACCTGGATGGATCGCCGTCCCGATCTTCTCCGTTTCGATGGCGACCGTCATGTCTGCGTTGATGGCCTGGGTGCCGACCGATCCGGTCGCGCCGTCGACCCCCGACGGGATGTCGGCGGAGACGACCTTGCATCCACTCGCATTGATAGCTGTGATGATCGCCGCGATCTCGCTTCTTAGGGGGCCGTGGAAACCGGTGCCCAAGAGGGCATCTACGACAACGTCGGCTCCGACCAGGGCGCCGGCATCGAAAGTGTCGATGGTCAAGCACCGGACACCTAGCCCTTCGGCCTGGAGATGACGAGCAGCAGCGAACCCGTCTCCACCGTTTGAACCTTTGCCGCAGACGACGACGACGCGCCGACCGTAGCGACCGCCTGCCAGCGCGATCGCACCCCTCGCGATCGCACGGCCGGCCCGTTCCATAAGGGTTTCCGCGGGCGTCCCGTGCGCGATGGTCTGCGCATCCGCAGCGGCCATCTCCTGGGGTGTGACGAGCGGGCGCACGTATCCCTACTCGACCGTGACGCTCTTCGCCAGGTTCCGAGGCTTATCCGGCGAGAGGCCCTTCTCCTTGGCTACGAAGTAAGCGAAAAGCTGCATCGGGACGGTATCGATGATCGGGGAAAGCAGGGGCTTGGTCGCCGGCACCTCGAACAGCTCATTGGCGAGTGAGCGTGCTCTCTCGTCTCCGCGCGGCGCGATCAGGATCGTTTCTGCTCCCCTTGCTCGAACCTCTTCGACGTTGGCAAGCATCTTGTCGTACATCGCAGCCCCGGTCAGGATCGCAACGACTGGAACACCAGGTTCGATCAACGCGATCGCGCCGTGCTTCAACTCTCCGGCGGCGTAGCCCTCGGCGTGGATGTACGAGATCTCCTTGAGCTTCAACGCACCTTCCATAGCAACGGGCATGCCTACGCCGCGTCCGATGAAGATGACATCTTGCGAGTCCGCGTAACGTTTCGCGGCTCGCTGCACCTCACCTTGGATCGCCAGGACCTCTTCAACCTGGGCCGGCAATGCGTTGAGGGCTGCGATGGTTTCGATCCGCTTATCGGGTGTCATCGCTTCGCGTTCCTGAGCGAGATAGAGCGCGATCAGATTCAGGGCCACGAGTTGCGCCAGGAAGGTCTTGGTGGCGGCGACTCCTATCTCGGGCCCCGCATGCGTGAACATGACGGCATGCGCGTCACGGGTGATCGAAGAGCCAACGACATTCGTCACGGCCATGACCTTGGCGCCCATCTCACGAGCGAATCGGATCGCAGCGAGAGTGTCAGCCGTCTCCCCCGACTGCGCGATGCCGATCACAAGTGAAGAGGGCCCGAGCACCGGATCGCGATACCGGAACTCTGACGCCAGATCGAGCTCAACCGGGATGCGGGTCCAGTGCTCGATCGAGTGCTTGGCCGCCATCCCAGCGTGGAAAGAGGTCCCGCAAGCGACGACGACAACCTTGTCGATCCCGAGGATGTCCTCTTTGGACCAGTGGACCTCGTCCAAGACGACGCGGCCCTCTGCATCGAGACGTCCCCGCAGGGTGTTCCTGACCGCATCGGGCTGCTCGAAGATCTCCTTGAGCATGAAGTCCTCGTAGCCACCTTTCTCGGCAGCATCGAGATCCCATTCCACGTGCACCGTTTCCGGCTGGATCTCGTTGCCGTCGAAATCGAACACGCGCACGGAGCCGGGCGAAACCTCGGCGATCTGGTGATTGTCGAGGGGGACTACGTCACGCGTGAACGCGAGTAGCGCAGGGATATCCGAAGCAACCAGGCCTGCTTCGGCCGACGCTCCAACGATGATCGGGGGCTCCTGACGAGCAACGATGAGGTTCTGAGGCTCGTCGGCAGACATGCACACGAGGGCGAAGGCACCTCGGAGTTTCGCGACGGCGTCCACGACCGCCTCGCGCAGGGTGCAGCCCCGATCCTTGACGATCGACTCGAGCAGGTGAGCGATCACCTCGGTGTCGGTCTCAGATCTGAAGGTGTGTCCTTCGCTCTCCAACCGTCGTCGCAGCTCGTCATGGTTCTCGATGATCCCGTTGTGGACGACAGCGATCCTCTCGCCGCAGTCGAGGTGGGGATGTGCGTTGACGTCGGTAGGCGCGCCGTGCGTCGCCCATCGAGTGTGCCCGATCCCCGTCTTGCCCGGCAATGTCGAGCCCTCGAGACTGTTCTCGAGCTCGGACAGATGGCCCGCCTTCCGGGCCAGATGGATACCTCCTCCGTTGATCACAGCGATCCCGGCGGAGTCGTACCCCCGGTACTCGAGGCGGCGAAGCCCCTCGATGATCACCGGGAAGGCGTCGCCGTTGCCGACGTAGCCGACGATCCCACACATAAGCAGGCTCCTTCACCCCGGCCGATCGTCGAGACGATCGACTGGTTCATTGGGTGGCAACGCGCTCACGCGCCTGCCCACGTCTTATATGTATGGAAGGGCCACCCAGTGCCGGTTTGTGTCCCGAGATCGCTCCCGAGGTTTGTCGACACCGTGACGACCGTGGCCGGCCGAGGGTCACCCGCCGAGTGGGCCCCCAGCCAGTTTGGCCGGTCGCCGAGGCGACCGTCTGGGAGCCCTCCGAGATCCCCTACCTCGTCGACTCGCCGCCTCCTGAGGCGAGCCCTGGCGCTAGATCCGTGTTGCTGCTTCCTCCCACTCGCAAGGATACGGCCCCGGCTACCCTTCTCAAGCAGGACGGATCGTCTCGACGATCCGTGGACAGATGGGGCAATCGTGGGCACTAGCGTTCACCAGGTCCCACTAAGGGGGTTCTATGGAACGGCGGATCGTCTATGGAGACTCCTTCATGGACGCCGTGCTCCCCGACCACACCCGGGAGATGGGGGCCGGGGTCACGGTCCCCCTGGCACCGGCCCCCGATATCGCAGCAGAGGTCGCGTCCGCCATCAACGAGCCGCTCGACGGCGCACCGCTCGCCTCCCGGGTGAAGACGGGCTCGAAGGTGACCATCGCCTTCGACGACCCGACGGTCCCCTGCTATGCGCCGGTGTGGCCCCTGGCGCTGCAGGTCGTGATCGGCGCACTCGAGGGGGCCGGGGTCCGGCGGAACGACATCTCGCTGATATGCGCGAACGCCCTTCATCGGAAGTTCTCGCACGACGAGTTGGGGCGGCTGCTCGGAGCCGACCTGATGCGCGACCACGCCGATCGCATCACTTGTCACGACGCTGAGGACCCCGACGGGATCGTGGCGCTCGACGACACCGAGACCGGCTACCACGTCGAGTTGAACAAGGCAGTCGTCGACTCGGACCTCACCGTGTATCTCAATTGCTCGACGACGCGAGGATTCTCGGGAGGGTGGAAATCCGTCTGTGTCGGGCTCTCGACTTACCGCTCGATCCATCATCACCACAGCCCCGACATCATGAGCATGTCTCTCGATCGGAATCGCATGCACGCGATGCTCGACGAGATGGGTGCCGTCGTCGAGAAGACGCTTGGCCCCGAACGCGTATTCAAGCTCGAGACGGTGCTGGCCAACCCCTTCCAGGTCCATCGCATCTTCGGTGGAAGCACCGGAGCGGCCCGAAACGCGATCCTCGACACTCTCCGCGCCGTCATGCCTGCGAGGCGCGACGCGTCCGAGGAGAAGACCGATGTCGTCCTCTATGGCGTTCCCGACTGGAGTCCGTACGCCGCTTTCTCGCACGGGAACCCGATCCTCGATCTCATCTCGACCGGGCTCGGTTACCTCGGGGGCATGATCGAGGCCGCGGGCAAGCCGGGATGCACAGTGATCCTGGTCAATCCCGCGAAGTGGCGATGGGACGGCGGACGTCACGCTAGTTATCCCGAAGTGTGGGAGCGAGTGCTCCCCGAGACCAGGGACCCGGACGAGGCGCGTCATCGCTTCGAGCCCGACCTATCCCGTGACGAGTCCTACATCGAGCGCTACCGCAACGACCGTGCGTTCCATCCCGTGCACGCCATCATGGCGATCTATCCGTTGAAGCGTCTGCGTCACGCTGGCCGCGTGATCGTGGCGGGGGCCGAAGACCCATCCGTACCCGCGCACATCGGCTTCGAGTCCTCAGCAACAGTGGAAGAGGCGCTCGGTATGGCCGCGGACGTCCACGGCCCCGATCCCTCGATCACATACGTCGACTACCCGCCGGCGATCAACCGCACCTAGATCTCGGTGAGTGAGGGATTTCAGTCGCTATGCGACGGGAATTACGCGCTCAGCGAAGTTCGGTTTTCACTAGGTCGGCTAGGCGATGGGCGATGGTGTTCGCTAGGTGGGCGGATTCACTTTCGACCATCACTCGAACCAAAGGTTCAGTGCCGGATGCGCGCACGAGGACCCGGCCGGAATCTCCCAGCTCGAGCTCAGCAGTACGCACCGCCTCCCATACAGGCTCCGAGTTGTCGAGCGAGCCGCGCTGTGCGACGCGGACGTTGATGAGCTCTTGCGGCCACGGCTCATAGAGATGAGCCAGCTGAGAAAGCTTCTTGCCGGCCGCCTTGACCGAGCCGGCGACCTGGAGGGCGGTCAGGGTGCCGTCGCCGGTCACGGCGTGCTCGCCGAAGATGACGTGGCCCGACTGCTCGCCGCCCAGGACCGCGCCTTCAGTCACCATGGCGGCAGCGACGTGCTTGTCTCCGACCGGGACCGCGATCACCGAGATCCCTTCGGCCTCCAAGAACCTGCGGAAGCCAAGGTTCGACATGACTGTCGCGATCAGTGTGTTGCTCTTCAATCTTCCTTCTGCCTTCAGCTCGAGGGCACACATGGCGAGGATCTGATCGCCGCCAACCTCGCGACCCGTTTCATCGACCGCCAGCGCGCGATCCGCGTCGCCGTCGAACCCGAAACCGAGGTCGGCCCCTTGCTCCATGACGATGCGCGCCAGCTCTGTGAGATCGGTCGAGCCACAAGCGACATTGATCCGGGCACCATCCGGCTCGTCATGGATCGCGATGACCTCGGCCCCCGCGCCGCGGAAGGCCTCGGGCGCAACCGACCACGCGGCACCGAAGGCACAGTCGAGAACCACCTTCAGCCCCGATAGATCCTGGGAGGCACCGAGGAGATGTTCGATGTATCGCTCGGCCGCGTTCTCAAGGGTGTCAACGCGCCCCGGGTCCGGCAGAGCTTCGGCACGCTCCTCGACGAGACGTTCGATCTCGGCCTCGACGAGCTCATCGGTCTTGGCCCCGCCGGGCCCGAAGAACTTGATCCCGTTGTCCTCGACCGGGTTGTGAGAGGCCGAGATCATCGCACCGGCCGCCGCGCCCTCCGCAGACGTCAGCCACGACACCGCGGGCGTGGGGATCACGCCCAGGAGCTCGACGTGGGCTCCGGCTGCTCGGAACCCCTGCACCAATGCGTCCTCGAGCATGGGTCCCGACAAGCGCGTATCCCTGCCAACGACGACCTACCGACCGGCCGCGGCGCAAGCCTCCCCTGCGGCATGCCCTAAGGCGAGGGCGAGATCTGCCGTGAGATCGACGTTGGCAACGCCCCTCACGCCGTCGGTTCCGAATAATCGAGCCATCGGGGCATCATCCCCCGAACCCACACCTGCGAGGATTGCCGTCATGACCGATCCTCGAGACTCCTTGTTCCTGCGCGCCTGCCGCGGCGAGGAGGTCGATCGCGTCCCTGTTTGGTTCATGCGTCAAGCCGGCCGGAGCCTCCCCGAGTATCGGAAGGTGCGGGAGCAACACGAGATCCTCGAGATCTGTCGCACGCCCGAGCTTGCGACCGAGGTGACCCTGCAACCCGTGACCCGGTTGGGCGTGGACGCAGCGATCCTCTTCAGCGACATCGTCGCTGTGCTCCTGGAGATGGGAGTCGACCTGGAGATCGTGCCCGGACGCGGGCCGGTACTCGCCGAACCCGTGCGAGATGCCGCCGCGGTCGCGGCCCTCAGTCCCCTGCCCCCAGACGGGATCGACTACGTGAACAAGGCCGTATCTGCGATCGCCGGCGAGGCGAACGTCCCGCTCATCGGGTTCGCCGGAGGGCCCTTCACCCTCGCCTGCTACTTGATCGAAGGCGGTCCGTCGCGAGACCACGCGCGGACCAAAGCCCTCATGTGGAGCGAGCCTGAGTTATGGGACCGCCTCATGGCCGTGTTATCCGACTCGGTGATCACTTGTCTGCGTGGACAGATCACTTCGGGTGCGGCCGCCATCCAACTATTCGACAGTTGGATCGGCACGTTGTCTCCGAACGCGATGCGTGAACGCGTCGCACCATGGGTCACCTCGATCTTCGATGTGCTCGGTTCCGAAGTCCCACGCATCTACTTCGGCGTCGGCACGGGCGAGATCCTCGCCGACATGGCCGATTGCGGTCCCGACATCGTGGGGATCGACTGGCGCGTGCCGCTAGATGTGGCCCGAGAACGCGTTGGCGGGAAACCTGTCCAGGGGAACCTCGACCCAGCCCTGCTGCTCGGTGAGTGGGGCCCTGTGGAAAAAGAGGTCGATCGGATCCTCGAAGAGGGTGGGGGCCGCGGCCACATCTTCAACCTCGGTCACGGTGTCCTGCCCGACACCGACCCCGGCGTGTTGAAGCGAGTCGTTGATCACATCGGCAACCGGGGCTCGTGAGATCGGGCGTGCTGGTGATGTCGTATGGGACACCCAACGGTCTCGAGGATCTAGAGCGGTACTACACCGATATCCGACGGGGGCGGTCCCCGACTCCGGGATTGCTGCAAGAGCTAACCGAGCGTTACGAAGCGATCGGAGGCAGCTCCCCACTGGCAGAGATCACGCGGGCCCAGGCTGACGGGATCGGTGAGCGGTTGGGCGTCGAGGCAAGCGTCGGCTACAAACACTCCCCACCATTCATCGAAGAGACGGTTAAGACGATGATCGACGAAGGCTTCGATGCGATCACCGGGGTTGTCATGGCCCCGCATTACTCGACGATGAGCATCGCCGACTACCGGCGACGGACAGAGGATGCCGCTGGATCGGAGATACAGGTCGGTTTCGTCGAGAGCTGGCATCTCGAGCCCGGCTACATCGCGTGGCTCACGAAGGAGATCCTGATCGCAGCCGGCCCCCGGGGTTCCACCGATCGGCCGGCGGTCATCTTCACCGCGCACAGTCTGCCGGTGCGGATCCTGGAAGAGGGCGATCCGTACCCGCGTCAACTCGAGCAAACAGCAGAAGCCGTGGCCGGCGCGGCCGGCCTCCCCCGGTGGAAGGTCGGGTGGCAGAGCGCGGGAAGAACGAACGATGAATGGCTCGGCCCCGACCTCCTGACTATCATCGACGAGCTCGCCGGCGATGGGGAGAAGCGCATCGTCGTATGTCCTTGCGGGTTCGTGGCCGATCACTTGGAGGTCCTCTACGACATCGACATCGAAGCCACGCAACATGCTCGCGAGCGGGGTGTCGAGCTCACCCGCACACCCGCCCCCAACGCCGACCCGTCATTCCTCGATGCGGTGAGTGCTGCTGTCGGCAACGCTTTGATCGACTGAGCGTGGCCCCGCGCCGGCCCCTCGTAGCGGTCATCGGTGGAGGCATCTCTGGCCTCGCCGCGGCTTGGGAGCTAGCGCGCGACGGTGATGCCCGCGTCGTGCTCATCGAAGCTTCACCTCGACTAGGAGGAGCGATCGGTTCGCGCACCTTCGATGGCGTAAGGGTCGAACAAGGTCCGGACGCGATCCTGGCCTCTCCGGAGGTCGATGCGCTCGTCGACGAGATGGGTCTCCGATCAGAGGTCATCCGGCCCTCGGTGTTCGGGGGTTTGGTCGTCACCGATCGCGGGCTGAAGCGATTGCCGCCCTCGACCGCGCTCGGGGTTCCTCTGAAACCCTCGGCCGCGGTTCGCACCGGCATCCTGTCACCCATCGGCGGGCTGCGTTGCTGGTCCGAGCACCTGATGGGGACGCGGCTAAGCGGGCCAGACGTTGCGGTCGGCCCATTCGTCAGGGAGCGGTTCGGTCCTGAGGTGCTCGATCGCATGGTCGATCCCCTGTTGGCCGGATCGAGAGCCGGTGTCCCGGGCAGGATGAGCCTGGCTGCAGCCGCGCCGCAGATCGACAAAGCGGCTCGGTCCGGACGGAGCGCTCTGCGAGGGCTGAAGAGGACCCGGCCCGAACCGGCGACATTCGTTTCGTTCAGCGGGGGTCTCGAGATGCTGGTGAAGCGCTTCGCGGATCTGATCGGCGACAAGAACATCCGCACGGGGGCCCGGGTGAGCCGCATCGTCAAGACCAGTAAGGGCTTCGAGGTAGAGAGCCTCGGTCTCCAGGTCGACGGGGTCGTCGTGGCTCTGCCTGCCTACGCGGCCGCCCGATCGCTCAAACCTCTGGCCGGATCCCTCGCACGGATCGAGCACGCATCCTTCGCCATCGCGACCCTCGTTTATGACGGACAAGACTCTGCTTTCCCAGGACCGGGCAGCGGCGTGCTCGTCCCGTCGAGCGAAGGCCGGATGTTGTCCGCGTGCACCTTCTACACGCGCAAGTGGGGTTCATCGACATCGCAGCGGCTGACCGTCGTCCGCGCCGTAGCCGGGAGAGCCGGTGATCCGGCGTGGTTGAAGGCACCCTCGGATCAGATCGCTCTCACCCTGGAACACGACGTGAGGATGCTGACCGGGCACGACCTGGCGCTGCGGAAACACGGTTTGAAGACACTCCGGAAGTCCCTGCCGCAGTATGAGGTGGGCCACCTCGACCTGATCAGCGAAGTGAGAGAGGAGCTTCCGAAGGGGATCGCTCTCGCCGGCTCGTACATCCGAGGAACGGGCATCCCCGACTGCATCGATTCCGGACGAGAGGCAGCGCGCAACCTGCTCGAGGAGATGTCTTAGTGTGAGGAACCGATGACAGACGAACTCACTTTCTCGTCGTATCCCGTATTCAGAGCGATCCCCGGCCTTCTCGAAGGCGACCGAGATGTCGCGGTCAAGGAGGCCTCGGAGCTGCTGGCCGACCACCCTCTCGTCAGCGTGCGTGGGTTCTACAGCACCGCAGGATTCTCGGCCGCCGCCGATCTGTTCACCTGGTGGATCGCGCCCACCGCCGATGCGATCCAGGACCTGCTGGTCGAGTTCCGGCGCACGCTCCTCGGCTCCGCCCTCGTGCCCGTCGATTCATTCCTTGGCCTCGTGCGTCCGGCTGAGTTCTCGCCCGACCACCTCCCGGCATTCCTGTCCGACAAGCCCGCGCTCCGTTACGCATGCATCTACCCGTTCGTCAGGACACCGGAGTGGTACCTACTGCCGCCCGATGAGAGAGGCAAGATCCTGGGCGAGCACGGGAAGGCCGGGCGCGAGTTCCCCGACGTCAACGCCAACACGACCAGCGCATTCGGATTAGGCGATTTCGAGTGGATCCTGGCGTTCGAGGCCGAGTCACCCGACCGGATCGTCGAGTTGATCCGGCGCCTGCGCTCCACCACCGCCCGCCTCTACACGAAGGTCGAGATCCCGTTCTATACGGGGATCCGCAAGGACCTTGAAGGGGCCGTAGCCGACCTCCCTTGATCGCCCCGTGATCTCCTAGGCCCCCGATATGCCCTACCCTTGCTCCCGGCGCCTAGCCCATGGCGTCTTCAACCAACAGGAAGGGGCGGAGTAGTGAAGAGATTCGCGGCTGTACTTGCAGTTAGCGCGCTGTTGCTCGGAGCGTGCGGAGGCGATGACGGCGGGGCTCCTGAAGCCAGCGCCGACGCTAAGACCACCTTGACTACGGCACTCGATTCCCTCGCCGCGAGCGGCGGCCAGACCATCACCTTCAGCATCCAGTCGGATGTCGGTTCCCTTCAGGCCCTTGCGGCGGACGACGGCTCCGAGCTGACCGAGGAAGACGCTCAGAAGATCCTCGGCTCTTCGATATCTATCTCATCCAAGCCCGGCGATGACCCGGCGACCTCTGCCGCGCAATTCATCGTCAATATCGCCGGCAACCCGGCGATCGAGCTCCGGACGATCGGCTACGACCTCTATGTCCACGCCGACGTCGCCGGGCTCATGGAGACGCTCGGACAGGATCCGGCCTCGCTGGACGCTCTCGCCC
>JBKJYP010000321.1:0-2876 GCA_046715695.1 Actinomycetota bacterium
GTATCGGGGTCCCCCAAGTCTCGCCACCATCACGCGAGACCGCGAGGTACGGCATCCGATCGCGCGCAATCCAGAAGTAGTAGACGTTGCCATCCTTGTCCGCGACCGCGCCGGCCTCATGCTCGAACACACCGGTGGGGCTCAACGCCATCCCGGTATCGGCCACCTGGACCCGCGTCCAGGTCGCACCTTCGTCTTCGCTGTAGGCGAGCCAGGGCTGTCCACAGAAACCCTTTGGCAGATAGATGGTGCCGTCGGGGCCCGTCGAACCATGACCTACCGCCCCGTGGCAGAAGCCGGTTACACCGAGGTCGCTCTCGGCCTGCTGACCGGTAACGAAGGGAAGGTCTCCGGTAGGCACGAAGCTGATGCCTCCGTCGAGCGACTTCATGCACTGCGTTGCGATCGCGTAGATCGTCGCCCCTCCTTGGTTGGAGCACTCATAGACGATGTTGGGGTAACCGACCGTTGGGCTCGTGACCGGGGGCCCGGTGAAGAGGTTCTGGTGATCCTGGAGGCCGCAAGAGAGCGGACTCGTCGTCCACGTCTCTCCCTTATCGTCCGTGAACGACAACAGCGAGCATCCGAACAGGAAGTCGTAGGTGAAGACGCGACCGGTCGACGTGTCGACGTGAAGGAACGGGTCCAAGGATGTCGCGTGTCGCTTGCGGCCCTGGATGTTGGGTGAGACATCGGTCCAGGTCCTGCCGGAGTCGGCCGACCTGAGGACGGCGGGGGCTCCGCCCAGCGACTGGAAGAAGATGTTGTCATCGTCGTCGACGCCGAGCGTCGGCTCGCCTGCAGCGGTCGCGGTCCTGAGGATGGCACCCGTGCCCTTCGTAGGCTTCGGATCTTCGCCCGAGAGATAGGTGACCACCCGGCCCCCGGGCTCGAGCTTGCCGGAGGCGCCCTGCTCCACTCCAGGAACGATCATCGAAGCTGCGGCCTCATCCATCTCATATCGAAGATGGTCGTGATGATGCCGATGGGAACTCGGAACTTCCGATGCCGTGGTTCCACCGCCGACCCCGGCTCCAACCACCGAGAAGACGAGCCAGAGAGCGAAGCCGGTTCTCCCGTTCACACGCGTAACACCCTCATGAAGTCCGTTTGACCCGCTCGCCGTCCGGGCCCTCCGGCGACCACGACAACCAGGTCGCCGCTCGAGACGAGACCCTGGTGCTCGGCCGCGGCCAGCGCCAGATCGGCATCATCTACGTCGTCTTCGCCGGGAACGGTCACGGGCACCACTCCCCAAGCAAGCGCCAGTGCGCCCACCGGATCCCGCCGGCGCGGGACGCCGATGATGGGAACCCGGGGCCTGTAGGCCGCAACGCGTCGAGCCGTCGCGCCACTGCGCGTCAAGCACAGGATCGCGGCCGCCTCCATCTGTTCGGCGGCCCGGACTGCCGCATGGGAAACGGCCCACGAGACGCGGTCGTCATCGATGCCTTCTTCATCCGGGAAGACGCTTCGCGTCGCCATCGGTTCGGCCGTCTCGGCGATATCGGCCATCATCGAGACTGCCGCCACGGGGTCGTCTCCGATCGCGGTTTCCTCCGAGAGCATCACTGCGTCCGTCCCATCCAAGACCGCGTTGGCGACATCGGCCACCTCCGCTCTCGTGGGCATCGACGATCGCGTCATCGACTCGAGCATCTGCGTAGCGGTGATGACCGGCTTGCCTGCGAGATTGCAGGTCCGGATGATCTCTTTCTGGAGGATCGGCAAGCGACGAAGCGGCATCTGGATCCCTAGGTCACCCCGTGCAACCATGACCGCATCGGCCTCCGCCACGATCGAGAGAAGGTTCTCGACCGAGGAGCGGGTCTCTATCTTCGCCACGAGCATCGGCCGGTGGCCGCGTTTGGGGAGCGCATCACGGGCTCGCTGGAGATCTTCGGCGTCGCGCACGAACGAGAGTCCGACGAGATCCGCCCCTAGCTCGATAGCCCCTTCCAGGGCCTTCTGGTCGGCGGCCGTGAAAGCCTCCACATGGCGGTCGGCCGCGGGGACATGCATCCCCTTGCGGGTCCTCAGGATGCCGCCCCGGATGACCTCGGTGACGACTTCTGTGTCCGAGACCGAGCTGACCTGGAGAACGATCTCTCCATCGGCGAGGAATACCTCGTCGCCGGGAGAGACCATCTTGGGGAGCTCGGGGAGGTTCGTTCCGACCCTGGTCTGATCCCCCGGAACGTCCAGGGAGGTGAGGACGAAGGTATGACCGGCCTCGAGCGTCACCTCTCCGTCGGTGAGGGGGCCGGTGCGGATCTTGGGGCCGGGGAGGTCGACGAGGATCGCGACGACCCGACCCTGGCGGTCGGCTTCGGCTCGGGCGACGGCCGCAGCCTGGGCGTGGGCAGAGACCTCATCGTGGGCGAAGTTCAGGCGGAAGACGTCCACACCGGCCGCGACCAGCTTGGCGAGCATCGCCGGTTCACGGCTCGCCGGTCCGATCGTGGCGACGATCTTGGTCCTTCGCACCTGGCCGCAGGCTAACCGAGGCGTCAGGCAGCAGGGAGTACCCGGGATGAGGGAGAATCCCGACTTATGAGAAAACTCCTTGTGTTCCCGCTCGCCCTGCTTCTCGTGGCATCGCTTGCTCCCATCGCCAGAACCGACGAGAGCCTGATGTCTCTCGTCCGGGTGAAGACCAACTCTCCGGAAGAGATCGCCTATCTGATGACCCACTTCGACGAGAGCCACAACAACTCCGACGAAGAGATCGAGCTGCTCCTGTGGCCTGGAGACCGAGCGGAGCTTGACTCACTTGGCTTCGAGTACCGCGTGGTGATCGCCGACATGGTGGACTACGAACTCGAGCAAGCCGCTCTCCCTCACCCGCTGCTGAAGCTGCCGGGCCCGGACTACAC
>JBKJYP010000322.1:0-10569 GCA_046715695.1 Actinomycetota bacterium
GACGTAGTCGGCGTCGGCGAGGGAGCAGCCGGTGGCGGCGGCTACAACTCGGATGACCTGCTCGTGGAACACGACGACGCCGTACGTCTCGGCGAGTATCGGTTCTAGGGCGGGGTGCTGATAGTAGGTCTCGGCGAAGCCGTGCCGGCGGTCAAGGAACGGGCTCACCATGTCCGATTTCACCGGGCCCGGCCTGAACAACGAGATGTCGATGATCAGGTCCTCGAAGCGGGTGGGCTGGTAGCGGGCGAGGAGCTCGCGCTGGCCCGGGGACTCGATCTGGAAGCAACCGAGGGTCCTCGAGGTACGGATCAACTCGAACGTGGCGGGATCATCGTGCGGCAGCGAGTCGAGGTCGACCTTCTCGTCTTCGGCGCGCGCTATCTCGTTCACGGCGTGGGTGATCGTCGAGAACATGCGGACCCCGAGGACATCTAGCTTCACGAGGCCAAGGGCCTCGACATCGTCCTTGTCGGCCTGGAGCATCGTGAAGCCGTTGAACGACTCCTGCATCGGGACACGGTCGGCGAGATCATCCGACGACAACACGACACCACTCGGATGCAGGGCGAGGTGACGGGGGAAACCGTCGATCGTCATGCACAGCTCGAACAGGCGGTCGAGCTGCCCACTTCTCATATTGCTTCCGGACAGCTCGGGCAGCCGCTCGATCGCCTGGTCGATGTCTCGCACCCGGATATGTGGGAAGGCCTTGGCAACGGCATCGATCTCTTCGGGCGGGAGACCCAGGGCCTTGCCGACCTCGCGGATCGCTCCACGGGCCCGGTAGGTGTCGACCATGCAGCAGATCGCGGTCTGCTCGGCTCCGTATGTGTCGAGGATGTAGCCGAGGACATCCTCTCGCCGGTGTGACTCGACATCGACGTCGATGTCGGGGAGCTCCTCGCGGCGCTCGTTCATGAACCGCTCGAACAACAGGTCGTATCGCACCGGGTCGACATCCGAGATCCCGAGGACGTAGCAGACGAGCGAGCCGGCTGCGCTCCCCCGGCAAGCGCAGCGGACGCCCATCACCTTGCGGACGTGATCGGTGATGTCGGCAACGAGGATGAAGTAGCCCGCCCAGCCCAAACGGAAGATCGTGTTGAGCTCGTGCTGGAGCCGGTCCTCGACCTCGCGCGTCACGGTGCCGAAACGCTCGACCCCACCGAGGTAGCAACGCCGGGCCAAGAGACCCGTCGGCGTTTCGCCAGAAGCGATCTGTAGAGATGGCATGTGATAGCTGCTGAGATCGAGGTCGTACTCGCATGCCTCGGCGATCTGCATGGTCTCGTCGGCGACCTCGGGGACATCCGCGAACAGGGCTCGCATCTCATCCGAGGGCTTGAAGCCATACTCGTTGTTGGGCCGCAGAGCCTGGGTCTTGGACAACGGGACGATGTCTTTGATCGCGTGCAGGAGCTCGTGCGTGATCGCGTCTCGCCTGCTCGCGTAATGGACGTTGTTCGTAGCGACGGCTCTGATGCCCGTGTTCCGGGCGATGCCGAGGAGCCGGTCTCGCAGCGTGCGCGATCCGTAGGTCCGGTGGTCGAAGACCTCGATCCGATATCCGTCTCCGATCGCATCACGCCAGCGCCGTGCGGCCTCCTCGGCCCCCGGAAGATCCCCGGCTCCGGCCTTGCGGGCGACCTCAGAGCTCTCGCACCCGGAGAGGATGAAAAGACCTTCGGCTCGCTCCGCGATCACTTCGAAGGTCGTAGCCGGGTGATCGCGCTGATTGCTCAGGTGCGCGCTGCTTATCAACCGGCAAAGGTTGGCGTACCCGGTCTTGTCCCTGGCGATCGCAGTGACATGGTTGCCCCGAGCAAGCGTTAACTCGGCTCCATAGATCGGCTTGATCCCGGCTTTGTGGCATGCCCGCGAGAAGCGCACAGCTCCGGTGAGAGCGTCGTGGTCGGTCATCGCGACCGCCTCCTGCCCACAAGCCTGCGCGAGCAACGGCAGCGCCTCCGCCGGGATCGCCCCATCGCGCAGCGACCACACCGAATGACAATGGAGATGCACGAACCCGCTCATTCCGAGCGCTCGCCGAGCCGACCGCTATTCATGCTCTTCCGGTGAGTGAGGGAAAACCGTCGCTATGTAACGGAGATCCCTCACTCACCGAGGAAGGGGCCGGCGTCAGGAGGGGACGGGGATCTCCGTTGCGCTGGCTTTGCCGATCAGCTTGCCGTCGGAATCGTGGACCTCGGCCTCGGCGAAGTGGACCCGCTTGCCCGGCTTGAGGACGCGGCCGGTAGCCGTGAGCTTGGTGCCCGAAGGCGCGGGGTGGAAGAAAGAGATCTTCATCTCGGCGAGAGCGGGATAGATATCGGCCTCGAGGTTCACCGCTGTCGCGCCGCCGAGCACAGCATCGAGCAGCGCCGCCAGGATGCCCCCCTGGAGATTGCCGGCCGAATTGCAGTACTCGGGGGTCACCGTCCAGGTCATCGTCACGGATCCATCGGGGGCCGGGCTCGGGTCCACGACGAAGCCGAGATGGTCGTTGAGGGGAACCCGCACCGCACCGGAGGCGATGGCCTCCCACCTTGAAGTCACGGCGCGCACGATAAACCTCGGGAGTTAGTCCCATATGCGGGCCAGCTTCCATACCCCTCTGGTCCGATCCACGAAGATGTCGTAGACGGCGCCGGACCGGACGACGAAGCCGTCACCGTCGAGCTCACCCGTGGCCATCACACCGGCGGGATGGGCGAGGAGCCGGTGGTACTCGCGATCGAAGACCTTCTTCGGGTCCCATCCCGACACGGCTTCTCGCCACGAGCCGAGGTGTTGATCGACGTCGTAGCGCTTGCCCCGCCAGGTGAACGCGTAGAGAGCTCCGTTGGAACCCTCGACATCAACTGGGTCGTCGTAGCGTTTCGACAAGTCCCTTCCGGATCCAGTTATCTCGCTTGAAAAAGAAACCGTCCGGTGTGGGATCCGGGCCAGGTGGACCAGAGGAAGCCGGGGAACCTCCTCGGTCGATGGCTGCGGTCCGGGGAAACCACGGCTCTTCTTGAGAAGTGACTCTTCTTAGGAGCGCCTGGCTGCCGGATCCCTCTACCGAACGTATGTTCGATACTAGTAGAGGACTCCAGAGATAGTCAAGTCCTTGCCGATAAAGTCGTAGAGAAGGCGGCCGCAGCAAAGCGAAAGGGCGCAAGGACATGGAAGAGCATCCTGGGGTAACACAGCTCAAGAACGGTTTCGAGGCGTTCCAGAAAGGCAACATGCACGTGCTCAGCGAGCTGTTCGCCGACGACATCGAGTGGGTGGTCCCGGGCACCAACCCCCTATCGGGCACCTACAAGGGCAAGATCGAGATGTTCGGCTTCTTCTCGAACCTGATCCGTGAGTCCAGAGGGACGTGGAAGAACGAATTGATCGATGTGCTCGCTAACGGCAAGCACGCGATCGCTCTACTCCACACGACGGCGAAGAAAGAGGGGGGCAGCGTGGACGTCCCCGGGGCGGCAGTGTTCGACATGAAGGACGACGGCAAGATCGGCCGAGCGGTCTTCCTATTCGAGGACCAGGCCCAGGTAGATAAGTTCTTCTCGACGCCCGTTTAGAGCGGGCGGGCACGGCTCCGCCGGGATTCGAAAGCGCCTCGCCTCCGGCGACGGGCGTGATTCCTTCAGGGGCCGGACGCCAAACTTTTAGAGCACGTCGGCGTATTTGAAGCCGGCTCCAGTGTTGTAGACGACGACGGGCCCTCTGAGATCTGGGAGCTTGTCGAGGGCAGCGATCGCTGCAGCGCCTTCGGGGCAGACCCAGATCCCTTCCGATCTCGCCGTGCTCCGGATCGCGCCGAGGATCTCTTCCTCCGACACGGTCACGACTGCACCGCCTGAATCCTTGATCGTCTTCAGGACCAAGGTCCCTTCGACAGGAGCCGGCACACGCAGCCCGGCCGCGACGGTCGTGGCCGGACCCTCCCATCCCTTGACCTCGTCTTGACCTTGCTCGTAAGCGCGAGCGATGGGAGCACATGTCTCGGCCTGCACGCCGACGATCACCGGCTTGGGCCCCTTCGCCCATCCGAGCGCGGCGACCTCTTCGGCCCCTTTGGCTGCAGCGATCGCAGCCACTCCCCCGCCCACAGGGAGAACGATCGTGCCCGGAAACCCGATCGCAGCGAACACTTCGAGGAACGCCTTCTTCTTGCCCTCGAGCCGATAGGGCTCGTTGAAGGTGGCGGCGAGGAACGATCCGTTCTCTTCGGCGATCACCGAAGCGCGGCGGCCCGCGTCGGCGATCGTGCCGTCGACCAGTTCTAGCTTCGCACCCGCGGTGAGCACCTCCGTCTGATTCGTCTTGGGCGCGGTGCGAGCCATGGTCACGGTGAGATCGATCCCACCCCTGGCGGCGTAGAGAGCCCACGCACCACCGGCATTGCCCGCGCTCGGCATCACGACCTCACGGATGCCGAGCTGTCGAGCTCGGGACAGGGCGACGGATGCGCCGCGCGCTTTGAAGGTGCCACCCGGCATCAGCGAATCGTCTTTGATCCAGACCTCGGCTTCGCTCGACAAGGTGGGGGCCGGAAGGAGCGGCGTCTCCCTCTCACCGAGGGTGATCGGGTCATCGAGAGGAGGCATCAGGGAGTCGAAGTCAGGCGGGCCATGATCGAGGTAGTAACGACAGAGGAGCGTGCCGCCACAGGCCGGGCAGCGTTGGTGAGCGATGGACGCGTCATGATCGGCGCCACAGCGGGCGCACTCGAGGTTGGTCAGGCGACTCGTCCTAGCGCTCGCCGAGCCGACCGCTCCTGAAGGGCTCAGACGATGCCCATCGCGGAGCGGGCGAGCGGGCTCATCTTCTCGACGTCCCAAGGGGGATACATGACCATCTCGGTCGTGACCTCGCCGATACCCTCGATGTCCGCGGTGGCGGCCTTGATCTCTTCGTCGAGCATCGGACCGATGGGGCAACCCATGGTCGTCAGTGTGAAATCGACCTTGACGTCGTTGGATTCGCTGATCAGGACGTCGTAGACGAGACCGAGGTTCCAGATGTCGATCCCGAGCTCGGGGTCGTTGACGGTCTTGAGGGCCTCGATGACCTCTTCTTTGATCTCTTCTTGTGTAGGCATCACTAGAGGATAACGACGCCAGACAGGTTCAGATTTCCAACCCGAGGCGTTCTTCGGAGGGAAAGTGCCGTCTGACGGGACTAAGCCTCCAGAAAAGGGCCGGCTTCAGTCGATATCGAGGCCCAGCAAGCGCGCCGCGTTCCCTTTCAACACACCGTGAGCTTTGTCACCGAGGCCCATGTCGTCGAACTCGTCGAGGATCTTGCCGGGGTCCAGCATCGGGTAGTCGCTCCCCCACACGAAGCGATCGCTGAGACGGCCGCGGGCGTCGCGCTTGACCTCTTCCGGGATGTACTTCGGGCGCCAACCGGAGAGGTCGATCCAGACGTTCGTCTTGTGCATCGCGGAGGCGAGAACCTCGAGGTGCCAGGGGTAGCCGAAGTGGGCCATGACGACGGTTAGACCGGGATGGCGCGCTGCCACCATGTCCATCAGCATCGGGCGGCCGTAGTCGTACGCGATCCCGGAGCCCCCGGGTACCCCGGCCCCCAGCCCGGTCTGGCCGACGTGCACGACGATCGGGAGCGCGTGCTCTTCGCACTTGTCCCAGAGAGGCTCGTAGGCGGGGTCGTTCGGATAGAAGGCCTGGACCTGAGGATGGAGCTTGAGGCCCTTCATGCCGAGCTCGGTCACTGCGCGCTCGAGCTCATCGACATGATCGGGCTTGTGCGGATCCACGCTGGCGAAGCCGATGAACTGCTCGGGGAACTCGCGGCAGATCTCCGCAACACGATCGTTCGTGAGCGGCGGCAACCCGCTCGCGGTCTCGGCGTCCCACGCCAGCAGCACCCCGAGGAGGTCCCAGTTCCGGTACTCCTCGGCCATCTGCTCGGCCGTGCGAACCCGGACCTCGGAACGGAAGAACTGCTTGGTCCCTTCGAGCATCGGCCCGATCGAGCCCTCGAGCCATTCGGCTGTTGACGAGTGGACGTGGAAATCGATAGCGCGGGGCAACGTTGCCTCCTATCTGTCTGCGCGACCGTCGAGACGATCGCTCCTGTCTTTGTTAGGCCTAAAGGAAGAAGAAAGAGATGGCCATGATGATGTAGACGGCAACGAGCTGGAGGCCCTCCAGCCAGTTCGAGCGACCATCCAATGCGATGAACCCGAGGATGGCCGCAGAGAAGGCGACGGCCGCGATCTCGAAGCCCGAGAAGATGAAGTCCATCGGATGGCCGACCATCAAGGAGATTAACACCAGCATCGGAGCCACGAACAGTGCGATCTGGGTCGAGGATCCGATCGCGATCTCGATGGACACGTCCATCTGGTTCTTCATGGCCAGGAAGATCGCCGACGAGTGCTCCGCCGCGTTCCCGACGATCGGCACGACGATCAGGCCGACGAAAAGTTTCGACACACCGAGTTGCTCGACGGTCGGTTCGAGCGCGCCTACTAGGAACTCACTCATAAGGGCGACAAGGACCGTGGCTCCGGAGAGCATCCCGATGGCTCGCTTGAGCGTCCATTTCGGCTCACCATGCACGATGTCGGAGCGGAAGAAGTTCTTGTGGGTTTTCAGCGAGAAGAAGAGCGCTGCCGCGTACACGGTGATCAAGACGATGGCGACACCGATAGAGACGGCTTCTTCACGGAAGTTGGTGGCCTCCGGTGACAGCGCGAACAGCGCCGGCATCAGAAGCGCGACCACGGCGATCACGAGCGAGGTGGAGTGGACCCCCGCCGACGCGCGGTTGAACGTCTGTTCCTCTCGCTTCCATCCGCCGAGCAGGAAAGCCAAGCCGAGGACCAACAGGACGTTGCCGATGATGGACCCGATGATCGAAGCCTTGACCACCATCAGCTCGCCTTCGAGGATCAAGAAGATGGCGATGATCATCTCGGTGACGTTGCCGAAGGTGGCGTTGAGCAGGCCCCCGATCTGCGGGCCCGACCGAGCTGCTAGGTCTTCAGTGGCGTGACCGATCAGCCCGGCCAACGGCAGGATGGCCATGGCCGAGCAGGCGAATATGGCGATCGGCTCCCCGTGGGTGAACTCGAGAAAGAGGGCGATCGGGATGAAGATGAGGAGCCACTCGAGCTTGGGCTTGAACATGAGGCGGGAGCTTACCGGGCCAAGAGTTCCTTGAGGCGGGCGGCGGCGGCCGGGGGGTCAGAAGCCTCCGTGATCGCCCGAACGACGACCACGCGGGTGGCCCCTGCGTCGAGCACGGGCTCGATCGTCTCCTCGTTGATGCCCCCGATCGCGAACCAGATGGTGTCGGTCGGGAGCCGGGCGGCGGTGCGACTGATGAGGTCGAGACCGACAGCCGGACGGCCTGGCTTGGTCGGCGTCTCGTGCACGGGGCCGACGGCGAGGTAGTCGGGGCCCTCCGGAAGCGACGTCGAGATGTCCTCGACGCAATGGGTAGAGACCCCGATGATGGCTCGTCCGAGGATGCGCTGGGCAACGCCGATCGGGATGTCGTTCTGTCCGATGTGGACCCCCGCGCCCAATGCAAGCGCCACGTCAGGCCGGTCGTTGACGATGAACTCGATCCCGGCCTCCTCGCAGGCGGCGGCGATCGGCTCACCCGCTCGGAGGAGGTCGGCCGCCTCCATCTGTTTCTCTCTCAGCTGAACGATGTCCACACCGCTTGCGACGAGCTCAGGGATGAGATCGGCCAGCTCCCCCGCCGCGATCCGAGCGGGAGATACCAGGTAGAGCCGGGCGTCGGCGAGACTCATAGTGCCAAAGCCGTTGGGCCGCCGTCGCCGGCCTCGTCCTCCGGCTCCCATCCTGCATTGCGCTCGTACTCCTTCATGCGTGCGGCGATCTTCCGCAGCACCGGAGGTGTCCGAACAAGGGCGACCGAAACGATCACGTAAGGAAGGACGTCGGCCACGACCTCATACCAGCGTTTGTCGAGAAGGCTGGCGGTACCGATCCACACCACCACAAGGATCATCATCACGAGGGCGAGCTTACGTGGAGTCTTGTTATCGGCGGCCGACTCGAAGCGCTCACGCATCTTGCGGACGGCCCGGTTCCCGTTGGCAACGCGTAGCCGCCGCCACGTCTGGAGGGCAGGGTAGAAGCGGCCCAGCCCCTCGACGAAGCCGAGGACGAGCACTGCCAGAAGGGCGGCGATGATCGCAGAAGCCATGCCCCCAGGTTAAAGGCCCTACTTCTTCGCCTTCACTCCGGAGCGGCCGAAGCAGTCTTAGGGGTTACCGGGGTCGAGGATGCAGTCGGGCATATGCAGATCCTGGACGCAACCAGCTACGCAGGCGGCATATATCTGAGGAGAAATCGGTCTACCCGAACTGCTACTTCTTGACTTTAACTCCAGCACCGGCGACGTAGTCGAATGTCACGTTTGCCCCGTCGAAGGCACAGACGATCGCTCGGTTCATCTCCTTGGGCACCTTGCCCGACTCTCCGCCCGGAGTGTCGTGTTCGTAGGCGTAGCTGGGGGGAGCGTAGGCGGTGTCGGCTGCCTGCTCGACGGTTCCGAAGTCTGTGTAGAAGGTGATGTTCAGATCGACCTCACCCTCGATACCCTGTCCGCCGGTGGGCTCGAGGACGAACGGCTTGTTCCAGGTGGCCTTATCGATGTCGAAGTGATAGCCGACGACACCCTGAACGGATCCTTGTCCGATCACATTGATCCGACGATGGAGCCCCGGGTAGCAACTCGTGGGCTCCGTATGGCGAGCCATCGAGACCACCATCCCGGAGACCTCCTGCTTCTTGCCCCCTGCCGCCGAGGCGGGAAGCGCTCCGACAACGAGCAGAGAGCCGATAGCGGCCAAGACGATCTTCTTCATAGTGTCCTCCAGTAGGGGTTGCCCGACCTCACTTAGTTTCTTCGCCCTACAAGCCGTTCCTGCGGGGCTAGACGACCACCCTGGGTATCGGGCCGGTGTCCTCGTCGTCCGAGGGGGTGACGAGTTGGGCCCGGACCGGCCCTCCCAGCAATCCGACCACCGAGCGATAGAAGTGGTCGGGGTCGGGGATGTGGTCGATACGCCCGACTTCATGGGTGACGTTCGCGTTCTTGAGGATCAACTCACCGTAGCCAAGGAGGCGACCCATCACCGGGCGACGGTAGGTGAAGTCCACGATCCGAGCCAGGGGGATCCCGGTCACGGCGCGGGACACGATGCCCGAGATGAGAAGGATGCGTTGGTCTGTCACCACGATGTGCGTCATGTACCAAGTGAAGGCGACCCACCCGAACCGGAGCCAGGCGAAAGTGGCGATCACTCCTGTGATCAGATCGATCAGGTCGTTCGAGGTCTTCGGTCCGCTCAGGTAACCGGCAGTGACCGCCAGCGCCGTGACCAAGAGGGTCTGGATCACAGCCGGCCCGAGCACCGCAGGATGCCGGCGGGTATCCATGGCGACCTCTTCGCCTTCGAGGAGATACCGGGCAGATGCCATGCATCCAGGTTACGGGGCCTCGGTGGTTACAAGCCGGGATTCAGGACGTCTCGGTCCACCATTGCAGCCACATGCGCCTCGAGGACACGAGGTACTCCCTCGACCGGGAGAAGACCTCGAGGGTGACCGTGCCGTCCCAGCCGTTGCGCTTGAGGGCTCGGATGGATCCCTTGAGGTCGACGGTGCCCGCGCCCAAAGGCAGATGCAGGTCCTCCGTCCCCCCACGGTTATCCGAAACGTGGACGTGCGCGAGCCGGTCTCCGAAGCGCTCCAGGAAGGCGGCGGTGCGATTCGGCTCGCCAAGACCAAGGCGGAGGTTCGCGTGACCGACATCGAGATGGAGCCCGGCGTCTGGTGCTGCGTCGAAGATCTCGACGAAGTCTTCGGGGCGGGAGAACAGCCGATCGAGGTTCTCGACCATCAGTCGGATGTTCCTCTGTTTGGCGTCTTCACACAGCGCGGCGATGGCCTCGGCATTCATAGCGCGCACGTTGTCGGTCGAGTGCAAGGGCACCTTCTGGTCGGGGTGGAGGTTGACGAGACCAACGCCTGCATCGGCGAACGTGTCGAGTCCCTTCCGGAAGATGTCGTGTGCGGTCTTGCGTAGCTCGGGCCATGCCGACGCGATCGGGAGGTAGTAGGCGGTGTGGCCCACCGCGAACAGACCCAGGTCCCCGAGCAGGCTCTTGATCTGTTTGCCGTCGGGGAGCCACGCAGCCGGGGGCTCGAGGGTGAGGTCGACGAAGTCGAATCGTTCGTCGGCGATGCGATGGATCTCCTTGATGAGGGATCGCCCGGGGAAGTTCATCGCGCCGATGTACACGGTGCCGATTATCCTCCAAGCCAACATGGAGACATATGACGCGATCATGACCCGACGCTCGGTGCCCAAGGTCACCAACGAGGAGCCCTCACGGGCCGAGATCGCACGCCTGCTGGCCGCCGCCGTGCGCGCTCCGACACATCACCTCACTCAGCCCTGGCGCTTCGAGGTGCTACGAGGCGATGCGCTCGACGACCTCGCCAAAGCGTGGAGCGCCGGCAGCGGAGACGAGCTCGAGGCGACCATGGCGAAGACGCACCG
>JBKJYP010000323.1:0-3854 GCA_046715695.1 Actinomycetota bacterium
CGTCTGGCCCAGCTATCCCACTCAGCTCTGCAAGCCTCGTGCGCTGCCACCGCGGCCCGATTGGGAGCGCGAGAAGGCGACGCGTGGGCGAGCGTTCTGCCACTTCATCACATCGCCGGTTTCATGACCCTCGTGCGAACACTGGAGGCGGGCGCCGAACCCGTCTTTACTGCGCAGGGCCCGGCGGCATTCATCTCGGTCGTTCCCACGATGCTGCGCTCGATGATCGAGCGGGGCGCCGACCTCGCCGCATGGCGGGCGATCCTCGTAGGGGGTGGCCCGATCCCCACGGACCTCAGAGAGATGACGGCATCTCGTGGCGGCAACCTCGTCACCACTTACGGGCAGACCGAAACCTGTGGCGGTGTTGTCTACGACGGTGTTCCCCTGGACGGTGCCGGGATCGAGATCCGGGACGCGGAGATATACGTATCGGGGCCCACCCTCATGACCGGGTACTTGGGCGATCCCGAGGCAACGGCACGGAAGCTCGATGGGGGTTGGGTGGCGACGGGCGATGAGGGCAGTTTCACCGACGGCAGGCTGACCGTGATCGGGCGGCTCGACGAGGTCATCATCACAGGAGGCGAGAAGGTCTCGCCTATCGAGATCGAATCACTCATCAAGCGCTACCCCGGTGTTACAGACGTTGCCGTCGTCGGGCTCGACGATGCGAGGTGGGGACAGGAGGTCGTAGCGGCCGTCGTTGCCGAACCTGCCGACTTCAAAGGTTTGCACGACTGGCTCAGAGAACGCCTGGAGCCATTCAAGATCCCCAAGTCGTTCGTGGAGGTCGAAGCGATCCCAAGAACCGATCTCGGCAAAGTGCGACGTGCCGATCTTCGGAACGAGATCCTAGGGATGATCTCTCCGTGATCATCCTCGCGCGGCTCCTGAACCTGCGTTACCTGTCGGGACGAAAGCTCCGAACTGCTTTAACCGTTGCAGGGATCGCGTCCGGTGTGGCCTTGGTCTTCTCGATAGCCGTGATCAACACGACGTTGATCGAGTCCTTCCGGCAGGGGCTGCGTGTCGTTGCCGGCGAAGCGGAGTTAGAGGTTGCCTCGGCGGGTCCTGCGGGTTTGCGATCCGATGTGCAGCGCGACATCGAAGCCGTCGATGGGGTCGAACGCGCCGTCCCGGTCCTGCGCTCCACTACGAGCATCGCCTCGGATGGGTCCACGGAAGAGATCGTCGTCCTCGGTGTGACCCCGGAGTTCCTCGGCCTTTTCCCCAGCGGGGGCGCGCTCGGGGGGGTCTCGATCGAGGGCGGGATCGTCGGCGGCTTAGCGATCGCAGCCGAGGTTTCAGACAGGCTCGGCGTGCAGGTGGGCGATGGCGTGGTGGTCTCGACGCCGCAGGGCCTCAAGCCGTCACGCGTGACGGGCGTGTTGTCGGGGGGCCCATTGCGCGCGGTCAATGCCGGCGCCATCGCGGTGATGGCCCTTGGAGATGCTCAGGAGTTGTTCGACCGCCCGGGGAAAGTTGATTCCTTCTACGTGGTGGTCGCTCCCGACGCCGATACGGGTGACGTGACCGGATCCCTCGAAGAGGAGTTCGGGTCGCTCGCGGTCGTGGGTCCGCCGGGGGAGCGCGGCAGAGGCCTCGAGCGCGTGTTCGGAGGTATCGGGACGCTGCTTTCCTTGACGGGGACCGTCTCGCTGTTCGTCGCGCTGTTCGTCGTGTTCAACACGATGTCCATGGCCGTCGCTGAGCGTCGCCGGGATCTTTCGATGGCGTTGGCGGTAGGAGCGAGCCCACGTCTCCTCTTCCGATCGTTCGTGGCTGAAGCGGCGTTGCTGGGAACGCTGGCGTCGATCACGGGTCTGATATTCGGGCGCCTGCTCGCGGAGGTCCTCGTCGACATCGCGGCCTCGGGTTACCGCATCCTGCCGATCTCCGCCGGGGGGGCGGTCTTGGTGAGACCGCCGCATCTCGCCGGTTCATTCGCGGGCGGGCTCGTGGTCTCGATCATCGGTGCGATCATCCCTGCCCGGCGCGTCCTGCGGATGGCTCCCGTCGAAGCCCTCAGGCCCATAGCCGCCTACGAGAGCCAGGTCTCGATATGGAGCGGGACTAGGTTCGCGACCGCCGGCGTGGCCGGCATGTTGGTATCGCTGCCTTTGATGTGGCTTTACATCGTGACGAACATCCCCTGGTTGGCGACACTCGGTTTGGTCATCGGTCTAGCCGGCGTGACCCTGCTCCTGCCTGTGGTGGTCCCCTTCGGGTTGAAGGTCGTGCGGAGGATCACCTCGCCCTTCATCGGAACCGAAGGGCGGCTCGCCGCCGACACGCTCGAACGTAATCCAGGTAGAACGACGTTCACCACGGCAGCCCTCGTCCTGACCCTCGGCCTCGTGCTCGGTGTTGCAGGGGCGCTCTCCTCTTACAACAAGAGGGTGGCGGACACGGCAGGGGCGCTCATCGGAGCTCCGCTATATGTGGTCGCCGATTCGTTCGCGGGGTTGTCCTCCGACCAGCCTCTGCCGGTCTCGCTCAGAGGAGAGCTGGCACGCGTGGAAGGCGTGAGCCTCGCCTATCCGATCCGGTTCGCATACGTGAACGTGGGCGAGGAACAGGCGGTCCTCTATGGGATCCCCGGACGAGAGGCGCTCGACCTCGGGATGACAACCCAGATCGAAGCGATCACAGATGACAAGGAGGTTTTCACCGCCGGGCTCGAGAGGGGCGGGATAGCGATCTCCGATCTGATGGCAGACCGGCGCGATCTCGAGGTCGGCGATGAAGTCACTCTTCCGATCGCAACCGGGGAGAGAGACTTCGAGGTCGTCGCGACCTTCGAAGACCTGGTCTCTTTCGACTCGATCTATATCGACCACGACGTCTACATGGAGGCGTGGGAGGACGACAAGGCGGACGAGTTCGGGATCCTCCTGGAAGCCGGCGCCGACGAAGCAGCTGTTCGCCGGGGCCTCGAAGCTGTCATCGCATCGGAGGCAGCTCCGGCGCACGTGATGAACAAGGACGAGATCATCGGTCAGCTCCTCGACCTCGTCGAGGGCACTTTCTCTCTCGGACGCGCCATACAGTTCGCGGCCTTGATAGTCGCCCTGCTCACGATCGCCAACACGATGTTCACCTCGGTCCTCGAAAGGAAGTGGGAGCACGGACTGCAGCGCGCTCTCGGCATGAGCAACTCGCAGCTCTCTCGCGAGGTTGTGATCGAGTCGGCGCTCCTCGGCATCGTGGGCGCGGCCGGTGGAGTGCTCGTAGGTACCGCGCTGGGCTGGCTCATCACGCAGGCGATGGAGGTCAAGTACGACTGGCACATCGGCTTCCATGTTCCGTACGGCTCCGCCCTCTGGGTCACGGTGATCGGTGTCTTGGTTGCAGCGATCGCAGGGTTCCTGCCCAGCCGGCTCGCCGTCCGCCCCACGATCGTCGAGAGCCTCCGCTTTGAGTGACGTACTTATCGAGGGCAGATCCCTCGAACGCATATATCGGCAAGGGGATGAGGATGTCCATGCTCTCAACGGCGTCGACATCGAGGTCGGCAGCGGCGAGTTCCTGACGATCACGGGGCCTTCCGGCTCGGGCAAGTCCACCTTGCTGCACCTGCTCGGTGGGCTCGACCGTCCGACAACCGGCGAGGTGTCCCTCGAAGGTGAGCTGTTGTCGAGCATGGACGACGAGGCCCTTGCCCTCGTTCGTCGCCGGCGGTTGGGTTTCGTCCTGCAGTTCTTCAATCTGCTCCCGACCCTGAGTGCGGCGGAGAACGCAGCGTTCCCCCTGCTGCTCGATGGTGTGGACGACGCGTTGGACAGAGCCCGGGCGTCCCTCGAAGCGGTCGGCCTGGGACATCGGATCGACCACCGGCCCTCCCACCTCTC
>JBKJYP010000324.1:0-5334 GCA_046715695.1 Actinomycetota bacterium
ATGAGGACCGGAGCCTCGCACCCGACATCGCGGCCGTCGCGGTGGCCCTGCGTGCCGGCGCCTTCGTTTAGCATCGACTTGATCAGAACGCGCATATATGGCGGGCCTTCTCAACTGATCAAGTCGACAGAAGCTTCCCAGCGCATACCACCGCGGCGTCTGGGTTCGAGTCGGGCCGGTATGCGAGCTCGTCGATCGAAGGGATATCGAGGATGACGAGATCGGCGCGCATGCCGGGAGACACCCGGCCCACTTCCGTATCGAGACCCAGGACGACTGCTCCATTGACGGTCGCCGCCGCGAGCGCCTCCAGGGGATCGAAGCCGTAGGTGCGACACGCAAGCGCGATCACGAAAGGCATCGAGGAGATCGGCGAGGTCCCGGGATTCAGATCCGTGGCCAGTGCGACGATCGCCCCTTCCTCGAGGAGCTGACGTGCCGGGGGCTTCTTCGCCTGCTTCAGCGTGAAGGTCGCACCGGGAAGGAGTACTGCGGCGGTGTCGGAGCCGGCAAGGTCGCCCGCCCCATCCGGAGAGGTGTTGTTGAGGTGATCTGCCGATGTGAAGCCCCATCGAGCGGCGAACGCGCCGGTCTGGTTGTCGGCCAGTTGGTCCGCGTGGACCCGCATGCGGAGCCCCAGTGCCCCGGCGGCTTCAGAGAGACGCGCTGCGTGTTCGAGGGCGAACGCGATCGTTTCGACATAGATGTCGCAAGCCGTCGCCAGGCCCTCTTCCGCAACAGCGGGGAGCAGTTCGTTCGCAGCCTCACCGATCCATCCGCCCTGGGACATGCCGGGCGGGATCGCATGTGCCGCCAAGCAGGTCGCCGTGGTCAGCTGGGTCACCTGCGCGCCCAGATGCTGGGCTAGTCGCAGCTGACGGAGCTCGGCGTCGACCGATAATCCGTAGCCGGACTTCATCTCGAAGGTCGTCGTGCCGGTCCGGAGCATCCGCCCGGCGAGCTCCCCGGCGAATGACAGCACTTCTTCGTCGGATGCATCCGCCAGCAGCCTTGCCGATCGGAAGATCCCGCCCTCACGCCCATGGAGATCCTCGTACCGTGCTCCGGTGAGACGGGCAGCATCCTCATCGCCGCGCCAGCCGTAGAACGGAAGGTGCGTGTGACAGTCCACGAAGCCGGCGGTAACAAACCTGCCGGTGGCATCGATGACATCCGCTCCGTCGGGGGCGGCACCACCGATCGATACGATCCGGTCTCCCTCGCAAACGATGGTCGTGTTCTCGAGCACCTCTGGGGATCTCAGAGCGCTGCCCCGCACGGGACCCGACCCCGGCCATGTGACCAAGGTGCCGCCCTTAACGACGAGCACGCTAGGCGTCTTCGTCGTCGTCGTGGGAGTGCTCCCGTCTCACCTTCTTGTAGAGGAAGATGCCGTCCTTCTCGATGCGCTCGATCTCGCCGTTGCGCCGGAGATGCACGAGGTGAGCGAGCGCTTCACCCAACGCCAGCCTGCGATCGAAGTTGAGGAGCTCGGAGCCGAAGATCTCATCGACTATCTCGTTGGTGGTCTTGGGCTCGTGCCTGATCACCTGCAGGATCGCCCCGAGGCGACGGTCGTGATGGCGTTCGACGACTCGTGCGCGTTCGGCACCGTCTTCGAAGGGATGCCCATGGCCGGGCAGGACGAGCTTGGGGTCAAGCTTCTCGACGATCGCGAGCGAACGCAGGAAATCGCCCAGGGGGTCAGTCTCACCACGAACGAAATCGATATGGGGAGTGATCGTCGGCAACAGGTGGTCCCCCGACAAGAAGAGTCCATCGGACTCAGACCAGAAGCAGACATGTGCGTGCGAATGACCGGGTGTGTAGACGACTTCCCAGGTCCGGGGGCCGGCGGTGAACTTCTCGCCTCCCTCGACAAGATGCGTAGCTTCAACAACACCGGAGATGAAGCCACGCCAGTCCTCGAAGGAGGTCAGCTCGTCGATCTCCTCGTTGGTGATGCCGTGGTCGCCCAACATGTCTCGCAACCGTTCCCGGTGTGCGGAAGGGTCGCGATAGACCTCGAGTTGCTCGGTCGCAGCCGAGTGCATCCACAGCTCGCAGCCGGTCTCTTCGAGGAGTCTCGCCGCCATGCCGTAGTGATCGATGTGGGGATGCGTGATCACCAGGCGCTTGATCTTGTCGATACCGGAATCGCAGACCTGGAGGGCCTCGACTAGGTCGTCCCAGCCATGGTCCCTCTCGGCGTCAGGGTCGAAGATGCCGCAATCGACGAGCGTCGTTTCGTCGTCGTCGGCGAGCAGGAAAGCGTTGACGGCATGAAGCCCCGGGAACGGGAGGGGGAGGACCAGGCGGAAGACGCCTGGTGCCGGTTCACGCCGCTGATGGATCATCAGCGGTGACTACTCGTGAACCTGTTCTTTGATCTGGAACGAGATGCGCACGAGGACCCGGAAGACCGGCTCGCCGTTCTCGATGATCCCTTCGATCTTCTCGACCTCGAAGCCTGTGAGTCCTTTGAGGGTCAGACTGGCACGGTGGACCGCTTGGCCTACTGCATCTTCGATCGTCGGGCCGGTGGCCGTTAGATCTATCGACTTCTCAACGGCCATGACGTATGCGCTCGCCGGTCACCGTCTTCTCCCAAAGGGGAGAGGCGAACATCGGCGTGCGGTCGCAGGTGACGGGGGGCCGGCTCGTGTAGCGCTGCCGGCGATAGCTGTTCGCCAGAACGTCACGGGAGATGGCCAACCACCAACGAGCTCCCGATACCCCAAGAGATGAGTCGCTCGGTCCGGACATCCAGGAACAAGGTTCGTGCTCGGTCACTGTCGCCCTTTCTAGGATCGACTTGTGGCGGGGGTTCAGTAGCTCGCATCCGTCGATCGAATGATTCGTGGATGGTAACGCTACTCCTGCCTTGGGGCCGAGCACAAACCGCCCCTGACCAGGGAAAACGCCCGATTTTCGCCAGATTGCCCCCAATAAAAGTGCCCCCCGCCACATGGCTCCGTAGAACTACCCGTTAAAGGTACTTAGGTGGAGCCATCTCGAAGATCCACCGCCGACGAAAGGATAAGTCGCATCTGCACCAGGGATCTCGTCGTGACGGCCAAGACCGCAGCAACAGAAGGGGTTGACGAGAGGGCCTTGCTCCGTCGCGTTGGTAGCGGTCATCTTCGCAAGATATTCAGGGGGGTCTATTGCCCCACCCTGTCACCCGATGACATCAACCTCCGGCTGGCGGCAGCTTTTGCTTGGGCTCCGAACGCAGTCTTCTCCGATAGAACCGCCCTGTGGCTGTTCACGTTGGGACCGAGTCCCCAGTCGCTGCAGATGGTTTGTGCAGCAACGCGGAGGTCTCCAGTGCCATGGCTAAGAGTCCGGCGCGTCGACGATCTGGCGGACATCGATGTCCGCCAGCAAGGTTCTTACCCAATCACAGCCATCTACCGAACCCTGATCGACGCCTGTGCGTACATGAGTGATGAGGAGCTCGAGGACCTGCTAGATGAGGCTTGGCGACGAGGGATGTTGAGCCCCGCTCGACTTGAACAACACTGTCTAGCGTCTGGGCGAGCTCGGCGAGGTACTGCTCGGTTGATAAGGATGGCGCGGGATAGACAAGGTCATGGACCCACGGACAGCAAACTTGAAGCTCGGACGGTGAAGCTGATTCGTCATGCGAAGATCAAAGAGCCGCAGCGACAGGTCGCTGTTCGGGACGCCGCGGGTAGACGGATCGGGCGCATGGATCTGGTCTATCGAGAGGAACGCTTGATTATCGAATGTGACTCTAGGAAGTTCCATGCTGGCCCCGTCTTTGACACGGATCGAGGCAAGTGGGGGCGCGCCCAGACCGCTGGATACAGGATCCAGTGGGCTACTTGGAGCAATACGGAGGGTGATGGGAGCCAGTTCTTGAGCGAACTGAGAAAGAACCTGCGAGATAGCCCCGGCAAACTACCTGGAACGGGTAGTTAGACGGAGGTATCTATAGATAGCCGCGGGTTTCGGCGGCGTGGGCTACTCGTTCTACGGCTATGTCGAACGCTGCATCTCTCAGCGTGATGCCTTTGTCCTCGGCCCGGCCGAAGACCAGCTGCGTCGCCTTCGTCATGCGCTTCTTGAGCTCGAAGTTGACCTGCTCGAGCTCCCAGCGGAACTGTTGGATGTTCTGGACCCACTCGAAGTAGGAGACGGTGACGCCACCGGAGTTGCAGAGGATGTCGGGGACGACCGTCATGCCCCGGCCCTTGAGGATCTCGTCGGCGACCGGGGTCGTAGGGCCGTTGGCAGCCTCGATGATGAGCTTGGCCTTGATCTTGTCCGCGTTCGCGCTATTGATCACGCCGTGGATGGCTGCGGGGATGAGGATGTCGCAATCGAGCTCGAGGATGTCTTCGTTCGATACGGGTTGGCCACCCGGGTAGGTCGTGACAGACATCGACTCTTTCGCGTGGGCCGTGACCGCTGCGAGATCCAGGCCGGCCTCGCTGTAGACGCCCCCGCCGACATCCGAGACCGCTATGACCTTGGCCCCCTGCTCCGCTGCGAGAACCGCCGTCCAGTAACCCACGTTGCCGTATCCCTGGATCGCGACCCGCGCACCTCGGAAGTCGATGCCACGACGCTTCGCTGCTTCCTTGGCGCAGATTACGACGCCTCGGCCGGTCGCTTCCTCGCGTCCGGGTGAACCGCCGAGCTCGACCGGTTTGCCGGTGACGATGCCCGGCGTGTACCCGTACTTCTTGCCGTACTCGTCGAACATCCAAGCCATCGTCTGAGCGTTCGTTCCCATGTCGGGCGCGGGAACGTCTCGGTTGACGCCGATGATGTAAGAGATCATCCCCGTGAAACGCCGGGTCATCGACTGGAGCTCTCGTTGCGACATCAGGCCGGGCTCACACTGGACCCCGCCCTTGGCCCCTCCGAAAGGAACATCGATCAGAGCGTTCTTCCAAGTCATAAGCGCAGCGAGAGCACGGACCTCGTCGAGGTCGGCAGACATGTGGTAGCGGATGCCGCCCTTGTACGGCCCTCGGGCTCCGTTGTGCTGGATCCGGAATCCCCGGAAGACCTCGAGGCGGCCGTCATCCATGCGGACGGGGATCTGGACGCCGAGTTCACGGTAGGAGCTGGCTAGGACCTCTCGATGCTCGTCCGGCATCTGGAGCCGCTCGGCTGCACCTTGGAAGAAGTAGGTGGCGGCCTCGAACGGCGTCATGTCGTCCGAAGGTTCCCGACGGTGTGCGCTTACAAGGTCGGAGCCGCCCACCGTTTCGACTGTTTGCGCCATCGCGCCTGCAGCTTACTTCGCCGGAGTGATGGCTTCCAAGGCCCCCTCGTTGTACGTGGAGATGACGGCCG
>JBKJYP010000325.1:0-3028 GCA_046715695.1 Actinomycetota bacterium
CCTCTCGGGCACTGTCCGATCACCTCGGCGGGAAGTGCCTGATCAAGTGCGAGAACCTGCAGCGCACCGGCTCTTTCAAGATCCGAGGGGCCTACAACCTGATCAGCCGTCTGGACCCCGACGCGACAGGCGAAGTGGTTGCCGCGTCGGCCGGCAACCATGCCCAGGGCGTGGCCCTGGCTGCGACGCTGTCCGGGATCACATCGAAGGTCTTCATGCCCGAGGCTGCCCCGATCCCCAAGGTCGAGGCCACCAAGCGCTACGGCGCCGAGGTGGTGCTGACCGGAGCTGATTTCGGTGAGGCATTCGATGCCGCAGTTGCCTACTCCGGTGCCGGCGACCGGGTCTTCGTTCATCCGTTCGACCACCCACATGTGATCGCCGGCCAAGGGACCCTCGGCCTCGAGCTGCTCGAGCAGGCCGCGGAGATAGGAACGGTTGTAGTTCCCGTTGGAGGTGGAGGGCTGATCTCTGGGGTCTCGGCAGCCCTGCGCGCCAAGGGATCCAAGGCGCGGATCGTGGGTGTGCAAGCGGCCGGAGCGGCTGCTTTCCCACCTTCGTTGGCCGCGGGCATGCCGGTCAAGCTCGAGTCGATGAGCACCATCGCCGACGGGATAGCCGCGAATGTCCCGGGCGAGTCCACGCTGGCCCACGTGCAAGAGCTCGTCGACGAGATAGTCACGGTCGGAGACGACGCCATCGCGGAGGCCCTGCTGTTCGCGACGGAGAGGATGAAGCTGGTGCTCGAGCCGGCGGGCGCGGCCGGGATCGCCGCCGTCCTGCAGGGCCCCACCGACCTGCCCCCGCCCGTGGTGGTTGTGCTCTCAGGCGGGAACATCGATCCGCTGCTGTTGCTCCGAGTCATCCGCTTCGGCATGGGTGCAGCGGGTCGATACTTCGCGTTCCACACGCGCATCCCGGACCGGCCCGGACAGCTCCACCGCTTGATCGGCTTGATAGCAGAGCTAGGCGCCAACATCGTCGGGGTCGAGCACCGGCGCGAGGGCGTACGCGTTCACCTCGGCGAGGTCGACGTCGCGATGCAGATCGAGACGAAGGGCCCGATCCACATCCAAGAAGTCGTGAAGAGTTTGTCGGAAGCCGGCTACACGGTCGAATCGTTGTGAGCCCCTTCGCGAATGAGCAAGACCTTCGCGAGGCGGTTCGTGCGTGGCTCCGCGAGGACATCGGGCGCGGCGATGTCACCACGCGATCGACCGTGCCGGCAGAGGCCAAAGGCCGCGCCGAGATCGTCACTCGTTCGCCGGCGGTCGTTGCCGGTTCCGAGATAGCGCGCGCGTGCTTCCAAGAGGTCGATCCCGGCGTTGCCTGGTACTCGGCCGTGAAGGATGGGGGCTCGGTCCGGCCCGGGGACACCCTGGCTTCCGTCGAGGGCCCTCTTCCGGCGCTGTTGACCGCAGAGCGAACCGCGCTGAATCTCCTAGCTCACCTGAGCGGTATCGCTACTGCGTCTCGTGCTTTCGCGGAGGCTGTGGCCGGCACGGATGCTCGCGTCATCGATACCCGGAAGACAACGCCGGGCTTGCGTGTTGTAGAGAAGTACGCGGTACGTGTTGGCGGGTGTCATAACCACCGCTTCGGCCTCGACGACGGGATCCTCATAAAGGACAACCACATCGCTGCGGTTGGTGGGATCGGCTCAGCCGTTGCAAGGGCCAGATCACTCGCACCGCATGGTCTCGCGATAGAGGTCGAGGTTGTCGATATGGATGGACTGGAAGAAGCGATCACTGCCGGGGCGGACGGCGTGCTGCTCGACAACATGTCGCCGTCCGAGGTCGCTGCGGCCGTCGAGCGCTCGGCCGGACGGGTGTGGCTGGAAGCATCCGGAGGCATCACCCTCGACAATGTCAGAGACTTCGCCCTCACCGGGGTCACGCTCATCTCGGCAGGTGCCCTCACCCACTCGGCCCCTCACATCGATCTGTCGATGGAGGTCGACCGGTGAGCGCCACGATGCTTACGCCGGCATCCCTGGGCTATGGGGTCGACGAGGACTGGGCGAAAGAGGTACGGCGTCTCGCCAAGGAGCAAGACGCCGTCATCTTGGCGCATAACTACCAGGTGCCCCCGATCCAGGATGTCGCGCACTTCGTCGGCGATTCCCTAGAGCTCAGCCGGATCGCTGCCGACGTCGAAGAGAGCACGATCATCTTCTGTGGCGTCCATTTCATGGCAGAGACCGCGAAGGTCCTCGCGTACGAGAAGAAAGTGCTCATCCCGGACCCCGATGCCGGGTGCTCCCTGGCCGCCTCGATCACCGCTGAGCAGTTACGCGAGTGGAAGGCGGAGCATCCGGGGGCTACTTCCGTGTTCTACGTCAACACCACCGCGGAAGTGAAGGCCGAGTGCGATTACTGCTGCACCTCGGCGAACGCGGTGAAGGTCGTGGAATCGATCCCCGAAGATCAGGAGATCTTGTTCGGCCCCGATATGTTCCTCGGAGCCCACGTGGAACGGATGACCGGTCGGAAGATGCATATCTGGATGGGCGAGTGTCACGTGCACGCGGGCATCCAGCCGGAACACGTGCAATCGATGATGGCTTCCAACCCCGACGCGGAGCTGCACATCCATCCCGAGTGCGGTTGTTCATCGGCATGTATGTATCTCGCCTCGACCGGCGACCTCCCCGCCGACCGAACTTTCATCCTCGGCACCGGGGGGATGGTCCGGCGCATGCGGGAGTCGCCCTCGAACAAGTTCATCGTCGCCACCGAGACGGGCATGCTGCATCGCCTTCATAAGGAGAATCCCGAGGCCGAGCTGATCGCAGCTTCCGAGGGAGCTGTCTGCGGCTACATGAAGATGATCACCGCGCCCAAGCTGCTGCGAACCCTGCAGACGGGCCGCTACGAGGTGACGGTCCCGCCAGAGATCGCCGAGCGCGCCCGGCTGCCGATCGAACGCATGATCGCGATCGGCTAACTCCTCGCCGACTTGATCAGAACGCGCCAAAATGGCGCGTTCTGATAAAATCGCCCCAAACGGGAGCCTGGGCAGGCGG
>JBKJYP010000326.1:0-5271 GCA_046715695.1 Actinomycetota bacterium
TGCGGGAGTCGCTCCATCTCCGGGAGCTCCGGGATCCGCCGGAGTAGCCGGAATTGCCGGGTTCGCCGGGTCGGCCGGGACGGCCGGGGTGGCCGGGCAAGCCTGTCGAACGGCAGCCTTCGCTGGCGAGGCCTTGTGGTCACGACCGCGGCGCTCTCCACGGTGGCCCTTTCCATCCTTGTGTCCGCGCGACCGGTTACCGGCCTTCTTCGGCTTCTTGACGGAAACGGCCTCCTCGGAGGCTTCGGCGGCAGGTGCTTCTTCGGTCTGTGCTTCTTCGGTCTGTGCTTGTTCGACCGGGGCGTCGGCAGCAGGTGCCGCTACATCGGTGGTGACCTCTACGGCAACCTCGGCCGCAGGTACGACCTCAACCGGAACCTCAGGGTTGCCGGCTTCGGTAGCGGTCGCTACCTCGACCACGGCTTCCGCGGGGATATCGACCGGGGGGGCCCCTTCGATCGTCGCCGGCGCGCTCACCTCGGCTACGGGCGGCACCTCCTCGAGGGGCGTCTCGATAGATCCTTCCTCGGTACCCGCGGCTAACGCGGGCGCCGACGTCCACATACTGAGCAGTGCGATCAGCACACTGATCAGTAGTAATCGCCTTCCCACTCTCATGATCTGCCCTCCTGTCGCGCGACGCACTCGCTTGGCTACTATCCGTAGCCTTTCCAGGGCACAAACGATTGAAACCGGGGGATTGCAGAAATTTCTGATATACGCCCAAACAATGGGCCTAGGAAGAGCGACAAAGCGTAAACCTAACCTTCGACTTAAGAGTTGGTCCCGAGCGCGAAAGGAGCGCCCTTAAGGGCGCTCCTTTCGGTGCTTGGGCAGCTGATCTCTTCTGAACTACACCCGTCGTCGGGGTGACTTCCCACCTAAGTGGTCGGCGTCGGTCTTAGGCGACACGGCTTGGTAGACACCTCTGAACAGCGAGTTGAACTTGGCGATGCAGCGATCGTTCGAACGCTTCTTGGCGATCGTATTCATCGAGCCGTCCTGCTTGGCTCTGAGGAGGACCGGGTCCCCCTCATGACCGCCACAGGGAAGGACCTTGGCCTTGAGGTTCCCCTCGCCGGGGATCGGGGTCTTAACCGTCAGGCGCACGACCTTCCTGACCAGCACTGTCACCCCCGATGAGGTGCCTTCGCTGCACAGGCTCGAGCCCGACGTCCTGGCGATGTATGTCGCGCTGGAGTCTGCTGTCACTTGGAGAGAGAACGCGCCATCAGCATCGGCGACCGTGCTGTCGGATTGGACGAACGACTCGTCCCCTCCGGCTGTGTTGCGCAGGAATGCGACGGGCACCAAGCTCCTACAGCTACTGGTGTTAGAGCTCACTCGTCCACTCAAGGTGAAGGTCTTCGACCATCTCGTTCTCCCGGTGCTCGATTCCAGCGTCACCTGGACAGGTGAGGGGCCAGGAGCCGTCGTAGACGGGGAGGCAGATGGGGTGGTCGGACTCGAGCTGGGAGTGCTCGGCGAACTAGATGGAGAGGCGCTCGGCGAGGGTGTCGATGGGCTTATCGAAGGCGTGGGGGTGGGTGTCTGGACCGCGGCGCATCCCCCGGTGTCCTGGGTCTCTGGGACGGGAGCCGTTGCGTCCTGGCCCCAGCCGATCGTTGCACTCGCGTCCGCTTCGGTGGCGCAGAAGAGGTCGTTCCCGTCCGCATCGGCGTAAACAGTGATCAGGGTGAGCCCTGCACTATCTGTGCGCAGCTTGAAGTTGAACTTGCCGGCGTCGTTCGTTCCGCCGACCGACTCGATCTGTTTGCGGTCTGGCTCGCCGACACGATTGATGTCGCCCTGCATCCCGCCGAACGACCCGCTCGAGCAGTTGAATGCCTGCTCTGCCACGACTCCGTTCTGGTCGGGCGGCTGATTCGCCGAAGACCCTGTTGATGTGTCGAAGGCGAGCTGATCGGTCGGCCCCTTGGCGTACACGTCAACGTTAGCGCCGGCGATCCTGCGAGCGAGTTGGTCCACGACCGTCACGAATATCGCCTGACTGCAAGGGAAAGAGCCAGCACCAGCATCGACCCGCTGCATCGCGGGGTCCAGCGTCAGGCCCTGGGGAACTTGATCGTAGGGCTGGATCCGGTGCGCATCGCCCGACGCGTTAAGAGTAGTAGCCAGGTCCACGCCCGGCGCAACCGGGGTTGTGTTGGCTATCGCAGCAACGGCGCTCACCATGGCTGGGGAATCTGGAGTGGCAAGGGTGCAACGGACACCATCGGCTGCGGCGGCCGCGCTCTCGGTGCCACATATCTTCCAGGTAGGCTCTCCCCCCGGGGAGGTAACCGTATAGAAGACACGTGCTCTGGTGGTGCCGGGGGACGACGCTAGGTCGATCACGATATTCGGCTGGGCTCCTGGAGGGGAATAGAAGCCTGCTTGGCCGCCGTTCTGCGGATAGCTGATCTCCGTGGTCTCCGCAGATGGGGTGCTGGGGGAGCTGTTGTGTGCCAGCCGGACTTCCTGAGAGTCACGTGCGACCTCGGCGCCCCCACCACTCGAGTACAGGATCGCTCTCAGCGTGTAGGTGCCGTTCGCGAGAGAAGAGGGAACGTCCCAGAAGAACTCGAACGTGTCCGAACCGACCCTTTGTGCGGTTCCGATCGTGATCGCCGGACTTCCCGTTGCCTGGATCTCGAACTCGACGAGAGGCAAGGACGGCAGATCGCTGCCCCATGCATTCAGGTGGTAGTTGCCACCCTTATCTGAGATCACAGTGCTGTGGGCGGACGGGTTGAGCAGTTGTATCGCGGGGGCAGCCGGCTGTGCGGCGGCAGTAGTGATCAAAGCACCAAGCAAACTCATGGCAAGAAGCAGAACGGAGGCGCGGTAAGGGCGGGGTCGCTCAAAGGTTTTCATACAAGGGGAAACGGGCATTTCTTACTCAGGGTTGCTCCCCGGCGTACAGACGGCTCTAAGCACTTCTGCCTAGTTTCATTTGATACCTATTGGGTAATCATGTCTCAAGTCCGCACCAGAATAGAAGTACAGAAGTCTGATCCTGGCGCCTACCCGCACGGCGGTAAAGAATCCCCAAGACTGGAGCAATCCCTGCTCCGATCGTTCCTGAACGGAGAAATCGTGGACATATCTATCGGTAAGAAGGTCATAGCTTTCGTTATGGCGTTGGCTATCGGTTCTGTCGCCGTTGTCATGGCGGGCACGAGCGCTTTCGGGGAAACGGTGAGTTCCGCCACATCATCCGCCTACGGCGTCCAGCTCGCAGGTCCGGTTCCGATCGGTGCACGACCCGAGGTTTCGGCTTCGCTCGCCGCCCCAACGGCGACCGACTCCTTCCTGGAAGTGCCTGCAGACCCGCTGGCGACATCTTTCACGGCTTCGGTTACAGCTGATGCCAAGAAGGAATCGACACTTAACGCAACCCTTCAGAGCGTCATGGAGACGGCTTCTCCGGGACTCCCGACCAAATGGAACTCCCGCGGGCACGCGATCACCGAGGATCTCAACGCTGTAACAAACCAGATCCTTGCCGACGTCATCGAGTCGGAGTCCGTCTCTTCATGTGACGGGGGCCAGACGACGTTCGGCAGTGCCGCAAGGATCGTCAATCTCAGTGTGGCGGGCACGGCGATCATCCTTCCGACGCCCACTCCCAACGCTGTTGTATTCAACCAGCTCGGCATCAAGGTCACGCTCTGGGAGACGAACTGGGACCCGGCGACCGGTGGGACGACAGACGGCTCGTCGACCGTCTTCACCAACGGGATGCACGTCACAGCTCCCGGGGGTATCGACCTGATCGTCTCGCACTCCGAGGCGGCCTCAGCCTGTGCCGCAGCTCAGCCGGCAGAGAAGCAGTGTGAGGACGGCATCGACAACGGCGACCCCGAGGATTCTCTTGCGGACGAGAAGGACCCGGGTTGCCACACCGACGGTGACGCGACCAACGCTGCCTCGTATGACCCGAAGGACAACGACGAGACAGATGAGGCGGAATGTGCGGACGGTATCGACAACGGCGATCCCGAGGATTCTCTTGCGGACAAGAACGACCCGGGTTGCCACACCGACGGTGACCCGAACAACGCTAGTTCGTACGATCGAGATGACGACAACGAGGCTGATGACGGTGCTGCACCGCCGGCTTCAGCAGTAACCGGTGACCCAACCTTCACCGGCTGATCAACCAAGGCTAGACGTTGCGGGGCCCTTCGGGGCCCCGCAACGTTTCTTATTTGCGCTCCTACTGGTCGTGGCGGCAGGAGTCTTCGCTTCTCCGCTTGGCGTTGACTTAGACCTCGTACAGGTCCGAGGTTCTTTGTCCCCGGCCCCCGCGGAGCCCATGGGGGCCCGCGATCCCTTCTCCTACGTCGAGCCGTCCAGCTTCATCGCCACAGTCACCTTGGGAGAAGTCGTCGCAAGGAGTTCCCCAGACGAGAACTCCGAGGCCATCGCGACGTTCACCGAGATCAACCCCGACGGTGCGCCCCAGGTATTCCTGCTCACGGCGCGTCCGGGCGAGGACCCCAAGATCGAGCGCCGGGACGGGATCTGGTTCGAGGTCTTTCTGCCGGTGAGACCCAATGGAACGATCGGTTTCGTGCCGGCAGAGCACCTCGATCTGAGCACGACCCCCTACCGGATAATCATCGACAGGGCGGCATTCGAGCTCACCCTCTGGAAGGGCTCCGACATAGTCGAACGGATGCCGATCGGCCTCGGCACCGGTGAGACACCGACTCCCGTGGGGAAGTTCTACCTGACCTCTCTGCTCCGGCCTCCGGAGCCAGATGGGATCTATGGCACCTACGCCTATGGGCTTTCCGGGTTCTCCGAGGTCCTCACCGACTGGGTGGGGGGAGGAGTGGTGGGCCTCCACGGGACCAACGATCCTTCGTCCATCGGAAGATATGCGAGCCACGGCTGCATCCGCATGCACAACGAGGACATCGAAAGTCTGGTGCCGATCCTGTCGCTAGGTACCCCCGTAGAGATCCTGTAGAGCGTGCTTGCTCCGCTTCGCGATGCATACGGAAGCCGGCCGTTCTCGGGTTAGCCTTTGGTCGTGGCGGAACGTTCAAGACCGGCTGTACTCGTGCTTCTGGCCGCACTATGTCTGTCGGCGCTTCTGCAGCCTCAGAGGCCGGCGCTCGCCGCTTCAGAACGATCGACCCCCGAGGACGAGGGCATCTGGGCCCCCCCGATGGATCTCGGTGTCCAGGGGGTGCATGCGGTGCTCCTGAGAACGGGGGAGGTCCTCCTCTACGGGTTCCCCGACGATCATGTCGGGAG
>JBKJYP010000327.1:0-24100 GCA_046715695.1 Actinomycetota bacterium
ATGTTCGGATCCGAAGGGACGACCACTCCCGCCGCTTCAGCCGGCGCGAACAGAACAGACGTCGCGGCCATCGCCATCGCGATGACGATCACGAACATCCTCCTCTGAGGCTTCATGCGCGCATCCATAGGATTCCCTTGCTTACGGGGTCGCAGGGGCCGGGGCGATCGGGGTTGTAGAGAGCGTGATCGTGATGGTTCCGCCCGTCGCAGGAGCGGGGCACGGGTCGACCTCGGGGGCAGTGGTCGGTCCGCCCCAGATCATGTTTCCGACGAAGACCCGGATCTCCCTACCCTCCTCGAGCAGGACGGGCTCTTCGGTCGCTCCACAGAACCGGCCACCTGGGACAGCCATGTTGCCCCCCGTCTCGTTGGCCTGGTTGAGGTTCACCGGAACGACTCCTCCGGAGGAGTCGTTGACGACCGCCGTCAGGTAGATCTCGCCGGCTCCAACGGGCACAGCTCCACCACCGAGGTTGCCGGCCGTTCCCAATGTGCCCAGCTGGATGAAGCCTGGACACGGACAGATGTATTCGAATTCAACGATCCTGGGGGCCGGGGGCGGGGGCTTCTTTTTCTTCTTCGCCTGAGCGGGGGTCGCCATGGAAGCGCCGGCGACCAAGCTTGCGGCTATGGCAAGGATCATGAACCTCTTCATCTCGGTTCCCTTTCTTTACGGTGTGGCGGACAAGGTGAAGGTGATCGTGCCGCCAAGTGCGAGAGCCGGGCAGGGAGCTACCCCAGGAGGCGCGGACGAAGCACCGTGGAAGTTCCCGACCCAGATCCGAACCTCGCGGCCCTCGGTGAGTAGGACCGGCTCTGCGGTCTCTCCACAGAACCGGCCGCCTGGGACAGCCATGTTGCCCCCCGTCTCGTTGGCCTGTTGGATAGACACCGCAACTGAGCTCCCCGAATCATCAGCAATTACCCCGGACAGGTAGATCTCGCCGGGTTGGAGGGGAAAGACCCCTCCACCGAAGTTCGGCAAAACAGGAATCGTGTTGCCGAACTGGAGGTGGCCGGTACAGGGACAGGTGTAAACGAACTCGAGCACCCGGCCCGTGGGCGAGGCGGAGCTTGTCGGTGATGGTGACGGTGAAGGCTTCTTGCACTTCTTCTTTTTCTTCTTCTTGCACTTCTTCTGCTGGACCTCAGACTGCGAGTCGTCGGCGTTCCCGATCTGGGTTCCGAGGGAAGCCGATGTCCATCCCGCTTGCGCAACCGTTACCGTCGAGAGAGTCAAGATGAAGGCCATCACGAGAACAGTCGACTTTGCACTTACTCGTTTGGTGCTCTGCTTGCTGAACATCTTCGTCTTTCCTTCGACGGGATGACTCACGAGCTAGGCCTGGCCGTTCAGCCCATTCGCATCGCCGACCGGATCGACGATGTTGGAGTCCGGCGGCACGACGACCCCGGCCGCTACGGCAGGGACGAAGAGGACCGACGCCGTGGCCATCCTCATAGCGACGATGGCCACGAACAAATTCCAACGAGGCATCATGCGCGCACACGTAGGTTCTCTTTACTTAGGGTGTTGACGACAGTGTGAAGGTGATCGTCCCGCCACGTGCGAGAGCCGGGCAGGGAGCTACCCCAGGAGGCGCGGACGAAGCACCGTGGAAGTTCCCGACCCAGATCCGGACCTCGCTGCCCGCGGTGAGCAGGATCGGCTCAGCTGTCTTGCCGCAGAACCGGCCACCTGGGACAGCCATGTTGCCCCCCGTCGCGTTGGCCTGTTGGATAGACACCGGAACCGCGCCCCCTGGATCGGCAACAACCGCGGACAGATAGATCTCGCCGGGTTCGAGTGGAAAGACTCCCCCGCCGAAGTTCGGCAAAGCAGGAATCTGGTTGCCGAACTGGAGGTGGCCGCTGCAGGGACAGGTGTAAACGAACTCGACCACTCGGCCCTTGCCTCCGCCCTTCGGGGCGTCCGCGGGCGGACCGCTGGGAGCGGGGGCCGGAGCAGGAGCAGCTCCGTCGGGGGGCTCCGGGTCGTTGACGATCTCGCCCAGCCATGCGGTGGCCTTCACGGCTCCACCCTCGGTGAAGTAGCCCTGAGCCACGACCGTCCATCCGGCGCAATCCTTAGTCCTGATGCCGACCACCGTCTCGGTGGTGTCGGTGCCTACTCCTCCGTGACCTGCATTGAAGACCGGCCCTCCAGAAGCTGGATGGGTCGTGTTGAAGCTCGTCGCGGCCGCTCCATCGCCCCCCGCCGCGTATTGGAGGTGCAGGTCGTAGTCCCGCCGGGTGCTGAACGTGATCCTCACGTAGAGCCCGACGTCGGCGGTTGCGGGCCCATCCACTTGGATATTGAACACATCCTCAGTGGGGGCCACGGGGGCGAAATCCGCAACCGATTGGCCGATCTTGAGATCCTGGGTCACGGGTGCGGCTTCGGTAGCTGCCGACGTGACCAGCAAGGTGGGCTTTCCGGTGCCCTTCTCGCCGGGTGCGTAAGGAGCCGCGCAGGTGCTCGTGGCCGGTGGCGGTGCACCTGACGGGCTCGGCGCGGGTGAACCTGACGGGCTCGGCGCGGGTGACGGATCGGGTGAACCTGAGGGGCTGGGCGCGGGGCTGGGCGCGGGTGAACCTGACGGGCTCGGGGATGGGTTCGGGCTTCCTTCGGTCCGAAGCGTCACGGGCTTGGAGAAGCCTTTGACGTGATCACCATCCTGCTTGGGCCAGTAGCTGCGGAAGGTCGCCTCAGTGAAGTCGGCCACCACTTTGAACGTTGCTGTGCACTTCGAGTTGAGTTTCTTCTCGGCCACCTTCTGGAACGACGATCCGACTTTCCGCTGGAGCTGGATCTTGGTTCCGGAATGGCCCTGGCAGTTCTGCAAAGACGCCTTAGCGCTCACGGTGGCGCCGGGCTCGGGAGTCGTGTCGGAGAAACCGAGCTTGACCCCGGGACTCTTCGCTGCGAACGCGGGAGAGAGGGTTGCGGCCATGAGACCCAAGGCCGCGATGACTGTGACGGTCCGTTTCATCTTCGAAACATCCTTATCAGCGCTGAACATCTTTTTCTTCCTTCCTTCGACTGGACGGATCACGACAGTTCTAGTGCGTCTCAACTAGACGTGGGGCTGGGTGAAGGCGGTGGTCCCGAAGGGGGAGGCGAAGCCGCATTGGTTGATGCAGGTACCGGCTTGCACTTCTTCGGCTTCTGGGTCGGCTTCTTCTTGGGCTTGCACTTCCCTGGTGGCGCTGTCGGCTTGGCCGAGGAGGTAAGTGTGTAGTCGGCGCCGCGTGCGGTGTTGTCACCCTGAGCAGCGGAGAACCAACATGGTCCAGTCGGAGGGCCAAGGATGTCGCAAGCGCCCTCGCCAGAGCCCACCACAAGGCGGGCGATGAGGTAGGCCCCGGTGATCACTTGTCCGTCGGCCAGCAAGGGGCTTGCAGATCGGGGGAATGTGAGCGTGGTGATGCCACTCGCTCCGTCGGCCGGCGGGTTCCCCGCGGTGACGTTGGGCCCGTTTCCGATCGTGACCGTGCCCGGGACGAGCACGTCAGGCGCATTACAGGTGTCCTCGAACTGGGCGAACATCTCGCCGACATAGGTCGACGCGTTCGCTCCAGGGAAGACGGCCCGCATGTTGAGACAGCCACCGCCGGTGGCATCCGGCGCAGGCGACGCTGCGAGACGGAAATACAGCGTCGTGGAGGCAGGGGGCGGCCTCTCGGTCTGTATGTGAAGCGATATCTCCGTTTCAGTGTGCGTGAACCACGCTGCCAGGAAGTCGCTAACCGTCCCGACGTCGGCCGGCGTTGTGTTGTCGAGCTGGCAGGGGGTGGGTTTGCAGATGTTGGAGTTGTCCTGGTCGTTGAGGAAATTCGAATCGCCGGCAGGGTCGGTGATCTGCGGGTTGGCCGGGATAGTCACGGGTGTCTGCGCGGTGGCCCCGGTCGAGAAGGTCGCACCGAAAACGAGAAGCCCTGCGATGGCGACGGCGAGAGGTGTTGTTCTGTTCTTCATAGTTGCTTCGCTCCTGTATGAGAAGGGGTGTACTGAACAGCGCCGAGCCACATCTAGTGAGTCTTGACCGTGACCGGCTTCGACGCGGCGGAACGATGATCGGTGTCTTGCGTCGTCCAGAAGGACCTGAAAACGGCCGTCTTGAACTTCGCTTGCACCGAGAACTTGGCACGGCAATTCGCGTCGAGCAGCTTCGTTGCCACGGTCGTGAAACCTGCGGCAGACTTGCGCTGCAGGTCGATCTTGGTGCCGGAATGACCGGTGCCGCACGAGCCGAGGCTCGCCGTCGCGGTGATCTTGGCGTTGCGCGCGGGGGTCCTGTCGGACACCTTGAGGCTCGCTCCCGGATCTAGCTGCTCCGGCCCGCCTGTCGGCGAGGGCGAGGGCTCTGGAGCCGGAGATGAGGTCGGACTCGGCTGGGGTGACGGCTGTGGCCCCGGGCCACTCGTCGGCGACGCCGAAGGCGAACCACTGGGCCCCGGCTTGGGTGCGCCCCCCTTGGCCGTTCCCGTGTATTTGAACTCCGCGTCGGCGCCCTGGAACAAGCAAATGATCACCTTGGTCGCCATGGCGGGGATCTCTCCCGTCTCGCCGGCGTTACCGCGAGTCTGGAACGCGAGGGTTTCCGCCGGGTTCGTGTTAGGTACCGCCCCAAAGTCGCTGTAGAAGGTGAGGTCGAAATCCGCAGCGGTCACAGCTTCGAGCACGAAGGTGCCGCCGTGCGTACCCGGGTCAACATCGAAGTGGTAGCCAACGAAGCCGTTGGCCGAGTTGTTGAACAGCAACGCCGCGCGGCGGTGCGCACCGGCGATGCAAGCGAGGTTTGGCGGGCTGGCGGGGTCGACGGCGGTCGCGGGTAGAAGGATCGAACCCTCGACCACCTGCTCGGCCGCGGCTGCGGCAGGAGTCGTTCCGAGAAGCGATGACACCATCACAGCGATCACTGCTGTGGCCAATCCCCTGCTCGATACTTTCATCGCCTGCCTCCTGAGGTTGCGCCTGGGGTGAATTGGATGTCGCCGAGCCAGAACTTGAGGGTCATGTCTCCGCCCTCACCTGTTGATGTGGCGAGGTCGAGGGTGTAGCCCTGGCAGTCCGGGCTCGAGGTTCCGTCGATCTGCTCGGCGCTGGCCTCGGTGTGTCCGCCGTCCGACTCTGGGCTGAACTGGGAGTCCGCCGCGGGGTTGAATCCGTGAGCGTTGGATGCGTTCGTGCCGTCCGCGTAGTTGAGCCAGATGTCGTAGTCACGAACCGGCGGCGAGCTGGGGAACTCGAGGCGGACGTAAAGGCCCGAGGTCGGAAGGTTGGAATCGACTTGGATGTTCAGGTACTCGTGACCACCGGTGGCATCGTCGGTCGGGAAGCCGAGCATCAATCCCATAGCCGCAGAGATCGGGACCTCGAGCGGTGCATCCTCCGTGGCTGCATCCGTCACCACAACCGTCTCGGCACCCGAACCTTGATCGCCCGGCACATAGGCCGCGCAGGGTGCAGCCTTAGGCTTCTTCTTTTTCTTCGCTAGTGCAGGTGACGCGGAGAGGCCCAGCACGAGACATGCCGCGAGTAGGCCCGGTAGCCACTTCTTCATCATCAACCTCACCCCTCGATCGGTGCCCGAAGCGGGCGATCCCGCCCGCCGAGCCGGTTCGCACCCGGCTCACCCATTGGGTTCTTCGCTCCCAGTGGGAGTCCTGCGCTCCGCACTGCGTTCGCCCAGGCGTATGCTCGCTTTGGTATGCGGCGGCTATCGACGACACTTCTAGCGATGTTCGTTGTGTCCCTTTGGCCCGCTTATGCCAAGGCCGCTTATTCCAAGGCCCCGGTCTGTACGGATGTGGACGGCTGGGTCGGCGAGATGTGCCGGCGCGCCGAGGCAGAAGCTAACCGGCAAGCCGTCTATGTTCTCGAGACCGGCGGCCGGGCGGCCAACGAGGCGCACGAGAAGGCCCGGGAGCTGTGCCGATACATGGATCCGTGCGTCATCCCCCCCGCCCCTTAGCCGCGCAATCACCAGGAACAAGCGGGCACTACCGAAGAACGCTTAGCTCCAATTGCTTACTGGGGCTTGCCTTGAAAGAGGTGCGGTCTAGAAAACTCCCAATCACCCCGTGAGTTAAGCCGGATTGCAGATCTTCAATACTTGACTTGAGTGCATGAATAGACGAATCCTGGGACGGTAACGGGTATGCAGTTACCTGGGTCTGATGGTGACGCGGAAGTGGAGAAAATCATCCCAAGCCGCGCTTCTTTGGAGGGAACGTCCCGTCACGCGGCACGAATCCTCCAAAGAAGGAGCGAAACCCAGCGGATCGTCTACTTGCGCAGGGGGGCCGGGGCTCCCGCTCCCGTCGCCGACTCCTTCTTGTACATGTCCTCGATGATGTCGCCGTAGAGCTCGTTGATCGACTTGCGCTTGACCTTCATCGTCGGCGTGATCTCGTTCTCTTCCTGGAGGAAGTCGCGCTCCAGGATCCGGAACTTCTTGACACCTTCGACCTTGGCAAGCCCAGAGTTGACTTCGTTAAGAGCGCCTTCGATCTCCTTGATCGTGCGCTCGTGGTTGGCGATCTCGGCGATCGATCCCTCGATCCCCTGCTCCTTCGCCCACCCCGGCGCCTTCTCTTCGTCGAGCGTGATGATCGCAGTGAGGAACGGACGGCGATCGCCGATCACCACGGCTTGGCTCACGAGAGCGTGCGAGTGCTTGATACGGCCCTCGATCTCCTGTGGCGCGATGTTCTTCCCACCGGCCGTGATGATCAGGTCCTTCTTGCGGTCGGTGATCTTCAGGTAGTTGTGGTCGTCGAACTCGCCGACGTCACCCGAATGCAGCCATCCATCTGAGTCGATCGTCTCTTGGGTTGCCTTCACATCCTTGTAGTAGCCGGCCATCACGTTGCCACCGCGGATCAGGATCTCCCCGTCGGACGCGAGCTTGACCTCGAGGTCAGGGAAGGGCGTTCCGACGGTTCCGATCTTGATCGCCTTCGGCGGGTTCCATGAGGTCGGGCCGTTGTCTTCCGACTGGCCGTAACCCTCGGCGATCTTGACCCCGATCGAATGGAAGAACCAGATCAGGTCGGGAGAGAGCGGGGCCGCTGCCGACAGGGCTAGCGAGCATTCCTCGAGGCCGAAGGCAGCGCGGATCTTGTGCAGCACGAGCTTGTCCAATGCGGCATGTTGCATCTTCATCGCGACCGGCACCTTCGCGTCCGCCATGACGCCGCCCCGAGCAACCGCTTCTTGCTCCAACTCCGTGATCTTCCGACCGAGCCCGATGGCCTTCTTCGCGAGCTTGGCCTTGCGGTCGTTGGGATCCGCGGCGGCCATCTTGGCCTGAACACCCGCGTAGAACTTCTCCCACACGCGAGGCACACCGAAGAAATAGGTGGGCTTGCACTCCTGCAGGTTCGGGATCAGCTGGTCGAGAGACTCCGCGAACCAGGTCTGGGTCCCGTAGTAGATCTGGAGCAGGTGGCTGATCATCCTCTCGGCGATGTGCGATAGAGGCAGGTAGGAAAGGGCGCGCCCGTTGTCGGCCTCGCCCAGGGGGATGTGTGCATCTGAGTGCGTCGCCGTCCACCAGATGTTGGCGTGCGTGAGCATGACGCCCTTGGGGTTGCCGGTGGTGCCCGACGTGTAGACGAAAGTGGCAAGGTCTTCTGGCTTGACCGCGGCGACGGCATCGTCGTAGGCGTCGTCCGTGACCGAGTCGCCCGACGAGATGAAGTCTTCCCATGTCATCACGAAGTTCTTGTCCGCGCTCCCGTCGTAACCGGAGATCACGACAACCTTCTTGAGCTTCGAAAGATCCGCGCGGACCTTCAATACCTTCTCGAGCTGGTCGGTGTTCTCGACGATCGCTACCTTGGAATCTGAATCCGAGATGACATGCGCGACCTGGTCGGGGGAGTTGGTGATGTAGATCGGGGCTGTGGCGGCTCCGATCGAGAGGCAGCCGATGTCGGCGATGTGCCACTCGGGACGGTTGCCGGAAAGGAGAGACATCTTGTCGGAGTGGCCGATGCCTTGGGCCATCAGGGCCTTGCCCACCTCGCGCACCCGGAGCCCGTAGTCACGCCACGTGACGTCTTTCCATTCGCCACCGACCTTGTGCCGGAGAGCACCCTTCTCGGGTGTCGATGCAACCCGCTCCCAGAAACGCTCGACGATCGTCTTCGCCATGTCTCGGCCCCCCTTGTCGATGAGTGCTTCTCGGTCCCGCGATGCGCTAGAACCAACCGAGTGAGTCTATGACTTCGCTTGATTCAGGGCACGAGGGCCCTGATCCGCTCCGCGATCGGAGGATGCGTGTAGAGCAGCCACACCACGGGCCGGGGTGGGTCGATGTCGGAGAGGTTGTTCAAGGCGAGACGCCGGAAAGCAGCCACCGCGGCAGCCGGATCTCCCGTGAGCTCGACGGCGAAGGAATCGGCCTGCCTCTCGAAACGACGCGACACCCAGTTGGAGGCCGGCGCGGTGACAAGGCTCGCGACCAGGGCGAAGGCGGCCAGTAGTGGCATGGCTCGAACGTCTCCCAAACCGGACGCACCCGTCCACGACCACAGGGACGAATCCTGGAAGAGGCGCAGCGCCCCGAAACCGAAGCCCAGACCCACGAAAGCCAGAGCCAGCGACCAGAGGATGTGGTTCTTTCTCTCGTGGCCGAACTCGTGGGCAACGACGAACAGCGTCTGGGGGTCCTCTCCCTCGAGCAGCGTGTCGTAGAGGACCACCCGCTTGCTGGATCCGATGCCGGCGACATAGGCGTTCTCGGCGGTGGTGCGCCGGCTCGCGTCGGCGACCAGCACCGAGTCGATGCCGACCCCTGCCTCGGAAGCGAGATCTCGGATCGAGGCGGCGAGGCCCTCATCCTGGAGCGGGGTGAACCGGTTGAAGAGGGGCGCAACGACGAGTGGCCAGACATAGGCCATCACGACGGTGAGGATGGTGAAGGCAGCCCACCCCCAGACCCACCAACCCGACGGGCGCCACCTCACGAGCGAGAAGAAGACGCCTGCCGTCACACCGGTCACCACGACAGACACGAGCAGAGAGCGAGCGAGGTCGGAGGTCCACCCGCCCACACCCTGGGTCGAGAGTCCCCAGGCGTGTTCGATCACGTAGCCCCGGACGAAAGCGACCGGGATCCCGGCCAGGAAGAGGACGACAGCGACGAGCAGCCCCGCCCAAGCCGCTCGGAAGAAGTACCCAAGGCCCTGGCTCTCCGCTCCAGGGCCGAGCTTCATCAAGACGGCCCTGCCCACGAGGAGCAAGGCCATGAGTTGTACTGCGAGCCCCGCCGCCAAGCTCACATAGCCGGGACGACGGTAGGCATCCGCCCGCTCCCTCTGCTGTTCGGAGAACCGGTCCCCGAGATCGGGGTCGAAGTCGGCCGCCGCCGGGCGAAGGGCCCGGAGGCTTCCGGGGGCCCGGCTCGAAAGAGCGACGGCCCCTGCAGCCGCTAACGCCGCTAGGGCCACGACCACGATGGACCGGGTGAGGCTCAGCCGGTTGTTCCCGCTTTCCGCCGGGGACGAGGCTCGACCCACCCAAGCCGAGACGCGAGCGGATCGAGGGGGCTGACCACGCCGCCTTCGGGATCGAACTCCCACTGGGCCGACAGATCACGGTTCCTGAACGAGTAGCTGAAGGTGATGATCCACTTGCCGGACCGCGACCGTCTCCTCGCGTCCCACCCTGACTTCATCAACTCCAAGGTGTTGCCCACCCCTTTGGCCCGCAGGTTCGCCTCGACGGCATCACCGATGGGCAGCGCGGACGGGCCGCGCCGACTCCGCTGAAGGGTGGCTTTACGAGCGCGTGTTGCCATCCCCTCGCGCTCCCAGATGATCGGGCCCTCGAAACGAGCGACCCACTCCGGAGGAACCCCCGCTCTCTTGGCGATCGAAGTAACGGAGGAGCCTTGGCGAAGGAGGTTCTGGATCTCTTTGGGGGAGAGCTTGCTGTTGACGCGTGGTGTAGCGACCCTGGGCTTTTGGAGACCAGACTCGACACCCGTCATCCTCGTTCGCTGTACAGCCTCCTCCAGCCAGGCCAACAGCTCGTCATCGACGGCCACCCGCCAGCCACCACTCTTGGCGTTGGACCTGCGGGCGAGTGTCAGATATAGGCCGTCCTCGGTAACCCCGATGGCACGGAGTGTGACTATGCCGTTGTTCGTCCTCTTTCCGGCCACGGGAGGATGTTATGGCAGTCGTCACCCTCGTTGGGGATTTCTTGCCTCGGGCGGAAGCGAAGGACGGGTATCAGTCCAGCTCCCGACAGCGTCGAGAGCTGGTCCGAGGTCTCCTCGTCCAGGTCGATGGGGACATCTGGGGGGTGCAATAGAGCGGTGACAAGGCAATCATCGCAGTGCGACGTGCGATACATCGTGCATTCGGTGCAGTCGATCTTCATGGCCAAGCCCTCCTCGGTTGGACTGTCAGATCAACCTAGCGAGGGGGTGTGTCAAGAAAATCCCTTCAACGGACGATCACCGTGCCGGGGAGCCCTTCGAAGTCGGCATCGGTGGTCACCAGCTTGGCTCCGTGGCGGCGCCCCGTCGCGTATACCAGCGAGTCGGCCATCGCCAGCCCGAACTCGAGAGAGACGTCGGCAGCTTCCAGGGCTAAGGACTCATCAACTGGAACGATGGTGGCTCGCCGCAGCGCCGCCACCGCTTCCAGCGCCCGCTCTTCCGAGAGATCGCGGCGGATCACCTTGTAGACCTCGTAGATCTCGATCGCGCTCGCGATGAGTGGCTCCCGACCCTCGATGTAGGGGGCGAAGTGATCGGCGAGCGGCCGGTCTGCCAGATACTCGATCCACCCGCTGGAATCGATCTGGATCAGAGCCGGTCCTTCTTGTCTCGAAGGTCACGGGCGGTGGTCCCTTTCGCCAGACCGCGGTATTCCCGCACCGGCCGTTCCGGGACGAGATAGAGGACCCCGCCTTTGTCGAAAACGGTGAACTTCATCCCGGGACGCAGACGGAGGCGTTCACGCGCCTTGCGCGGCAGCACGAGCTGGTACTTGCTCGAAAGGGTCACGGTTTCCATGGGTTCCCCAAGTCGTCGGTTCCCCAAGTCGTCGTCTTACGAAAATCTTATCGATATTACATTCGTAAGTCAACGGTAGGTGTCGGTCAGCGGGAAGAACGTGAACCATCAGAACCAATACGCGAGTTGGCCGGTGATCCGAGTCAGCTTCCGTTCCCCTCGACCTACCAGCGCAGCTTCCGTGACCCGCCAGGCGCGGCCTCGCTCATCGATCAAGACATCGGGATCGGCCGAGACTCGGAACGAAAGACCGCCGCGGCGGTACGACCGCACCTCACCCCCACTCTCGTAGAAGGCATCGCCGGCATCACCGGGTCGGTTGCGGGCGGCAACGTCGATGACCCCGCGAGTAGCGACCACAACCACCTCCCGGCCCCCGAGGGTGTCGTTCACGACCTTTCGCCGCGTCAGAAGATCCAGCGGGTAGGCGCGGGCTCGGCCCCGGAAGCTGAGGCCGTAGATGCGCGCCTTCGCCGGCAGCAGATCACGTCTTTGCGCGACCGGGAAGAGCGTGTCCGGGCTCTCGAAGTAGTCGCCGTATGCAGCGCCGAGGGTGTAGGGCCGGTCGTAACCGGTTTCGAGATCCAGCACAAGGGTTCCGGGGTGCTGCGCCCGCCAGTCGCCCCACGAGCTGATCACGAGCGGGAAGCGGCCGAGATCGATGTCGCGATCGGCCAGTTTCCCCAGCACGGGCTCCCCCGTGAACTGATTCCACAACGTGCGCGTGCCACGGTCGTACATCAGCTTGTTGCTCCGGTACAGCAAGCCAGACGAACCGAACGTATAGATGGTGCCGTCGTGGCCTCGCCCGTCGTAGGCGACCGCGGAACCGCACAGGGTGCAGTAGGCGATCGAAACGGGGACATCCCCCACGATGTCGTTGGCCATCTCGTGCCAATCCATGATCCGAAGGGGATAGGCCCGTGCATCTCCTTTGATCGACAGGCCGATGACCGGTTCGCCGGGTGTCATGTAGCCGGCCGCATCGGGCTCGATCATCTCTGCGTTGTCGAGCGCCGGGATGCCGTCGACCTGCACTCCTCCCCATTGGATCTCTTCGACCCGGATCCGGGATGGCAGGTCGTCGTGGAGGAAGGCCCCGAAGCCGGGATCGATCGCCGATAGGAGATGACCCTTCCAGCCGGTGAACCCCGGAGGCGGGCGCAGGTCCGTGTTGCCGTACCACTCAACCCAGCGCTCCCAATCGTCGCCGAAGTGGCGTCCGGTGAGGGCCTCGAGCACTGCCGGTTCGTCGTAGCGAAGCCTCTCGGGATCGGACGACGGAACGAGACCGAGTTGCCCGGCCCGCAGGAGCTCGATGAATACTGCGACGAACCGATCGTCGTCGGCCCGGACGAGCTTTCCCACCTGGCCCGGAAGAGCTCCCGTCCCTTGGTCGGACAGCGCATACATAAGCCTCGTCGCCGGCAGATCAGGCGCGCTGGAGGGCACGAGTGAGAGAGGCTTCGGCGGCTCGCGATCTGAGACCTCGGACCGGCACGCGCTCAGTGAAACCGCTCCGAGACCGGCAACTACAAACATGAGAGCGCGAACGTGTCTTCGAACCCGGTATCTCCGACCTCTAGTTGGGCCCGGCTCTCTTGCCTATGTCGTGAGCGTCACCTGATTGGAACAGTTCGATGAGGTTTGGCACACCTGGTACGTCCAGGTACCACCCTTCACATTGTCCTGATACGACGTGCCGGTGATCCCGCTCGCGATGGTCGTCCCGTTGCGGGTGATGTAGACCGCGCCGGTGGCTCCAGACCACGCGAGGTTGATCGGGGTGGTGCCTCTGAGCTTCGTTCCCTTGGTGGCGGTGAGTGTGATCGTGGTGGCCGGCGGGGACTGAGTGGTCGCCGACGCGGTGTTCGAGTAGGCGGAGTCACCGCCGGAGTTATTGGCGCGCACCCGGTAGTGATACGTGGTGCTTGCCGTAAGCCCAGTACTCGAGTACGAGGTCGTGTTGGAGCCGGTGGTCGCGATCTGCGAGAACGTGGTGCCGTCGGTGCTGCGCTCGATCTTGAAGCCGTCCTCGTTCGTCGCGTTATCGGTCCAGGTCAGGTCGATCTGACTGGAAGACACCGCTGTCGCGGCCAGAGCGCTCGGGGCCGAGGGTGGTGACGGGGGCGGTGTACCTCCGATGAATCCCGAGTAGAGCAACCGGTTCGGCGAGCCGCTTCCGGGGCTGACCACCTTGTTCAGCGTGGCGTTGCCGGTGATGGCTGTGCCCACGGTCGCGGGGGATGCCGACGTGTTGCCTTCGAGGTACAGCGCGGCGACGCCGGCCACGTGCGGGGTCGCCATCGAGGTCCCGCTGATCGTGTTGGTCGCGGTGTCGCTCGAGTGCCACGCCGAGGTGATGCTGACGCCCGGAGCGAAGAGGTCGAGACAGGTGCCGTAGTTGGAGGAAGAGGCCTTGGTGTCGGTGTTACTGGTCGAGCCCACCGTCAGTGCCTCGGGCACACGCGCCGGCGAGTAGTTACACGCATCCTGGGCGAGCCCGATGAGGTTGCCGTTGCCCGCGGCGACGCCGTATGTGATCCCGTCCGCGATCGAGTTCTTCACCGCGGTGTCGAGCGACGAGCTGGCACCGCCGCCGAGGCTCATGTTGGCGACCGCAGGGTTGGTCCCGGTGTGGTTGGCGGTCACCCAGTCGACACCGGCGATGACCCCAGACGTCGTGCCGTCGCCGTTACAGTCGAGCACGCGGACGCCCACGAGGCTGACCCCCTTGGCGATACCCCATGTCGTCCCCCCGACGGTGCCCGCCACATGGGTCCCATGTCCGTTGCAGTCGTCCGCAGCTCCTCCGTCGACCGCGTCGTAGCCGCTGGTGGCGCGCCCACCGAGATCGGTGTGGGTGAACCTGATCCCGGTGTCGATGATGTAGGCCGTGACCCCCGAGCCGGTGGCGTTGTACGTGTATGTCCCGCTCAACGGTAGATCGCGCTGGTCAACGCGATCGAGTCCCCAGGGTGCCGACGATTGAGTCGCGAGCGCCGACATCACGCCGTCACTCTCGACATAGGCGACTCGACCGTCCGAAGACAGGCGTGCTGCAGCCTCGTCGGACATCGCAGCCGAATAGCCTTTGAGGGCGTACTGGTAGACGTGGGACACACGAGCGCCTTCGTTGCGCGCATGCTCGGCGGCAACGGCGCCGGGGTCGGATACGGACTCCTTCAACACAACGATGTAGCTGCGCGGCCCCCCTTCGGCGGCGGCGATGGAGACCATCGTCGAGAGCAGTGCAAGCGACATCAGAACCACGGCTATACGGCGCATCCGAGACCCCCATTGATCGTAGAAGCAGCCTGTCAAGGAGTAACCCTAGGCTACGCATCCCTCGATGTAAACGGTCCCAAGGTCCCCGGAAGCTCCCGGTGTCAGATGGCGCGACCCAGAAGCGCCAGTAACTGGTTGGAGCCGGCGAGGGTCGCCCCTAATGCCCGCGCCCTTTCGCGCAGCTGCTTGTCGTTGGTCACGAGGATCGCCGGGAACGGAGGGAGCTCCTCCAGGCGGGCGATCAGGTGGTCGTCGGCGATCTCGTCGGGCCGGGAGTACTCGATCCTCACGGACCCCCTCCGGGCTCGATGGGTGCCGGGCGGCACCTCGTCTCCATCGAAGACGACGGTGGTGGGAGCCCCGGTCGTCCGGGCGAGACGCTGCAGATCGTCGATCAGCAGGTCTCTCCTCGCGGCGAGATCGGCCTCGGGGCTCGTCTTGAGCACCACGTTGTAACCGTCCACGAAGAGGCGCACTCCGCTCTGGCCCAACCAGGCCCTCAGTGTCTCCGGGTCGTCGTCCAGCCGTCCACTCGGGGCCTTCAGGGCGCGTCGAGGTCCCTTCGGGGGCCGTGGACTCGGAGAAGCCGCGGGCTTCACGGGAGCGCGCGAACGAGCCGCATCCCTCTCAATCTCGGCGACCCGGCGTCTCGCCTCGGCCACCTCCTTCTTCGCCGAAGACAGCTTCTCCCGTGCCACCTCGGCCGCGGCGCCCGCTCGATCCGCCTCTCTCTTGGCTTTCTTGGCCGCCGATCGAGCGGAGGCGAGCTCGCGCTCGGATATCGAACGGGACGCCTGGAGCTCGCGCTGTAGCTCCTGCAATTGAGCGCGCAGCTCGCGGACCTGTTCAGACAGCGTTCGGCCGCGGGCGCGTTCGCCTTCCAGTTCGTCTCGGCTCCGGGCGCGTTGCTGCTTCAGCTCATCACGAAGCTTCGCGACGCGGTCGTCGGCCATGCCGGCTCGGGCGGCCTTCTTCGGGGTCGAGGTCCCACCCCCGTCCAGGGCCGAGGCCTTCTCGACCCATCCCTCCTCCGCACGGGCTGCCAGCTCGAGCTTCTTGGCCAGTGTCTTATCGAGGGCCGGCCGTCCATCGCGAAGCCACTCAAGGATGAGAGCCCTGCCGCTCTCTTCTCCCAGGAGGGTCAACACCTCGGCCTTGCGCCGCTGCAATGCCGCGTTCGTGAATCCCTTGATGGGGCGCAGGCGCGTAGGCAGCTCCTGCGCGGGGGTTGCTTTCAGGTAAGCGCCGAGAGCCTCGACCAGCGACGCCGCGAGGTGGGGAGGGACGCGCGGCTCAGACAACGCCGGCGCTGCGGAGCTCGTTCACGCGTTCGGAGCTGATTCCCGCTTCCTTCAACACCTCGTCGCTGTGCTCTCCGAGTCCCGGGGGCGGCATCCGGATCAACCTCGCCTCCTCACCACTCAGCTTTATCGGATTGCCTATGTGATCCCAGCTCTCACCCGATGGAAGGTCCTCGGTAACAACCATGCCCCGGTGTCGCAGTTGAGGGTCAGCGAAGGCCTCCTCGAAGTTATTGATCGGACCCACGCATACGTCTCGACCGGCGAGAAGCTCTCTCCACTCGGCGCGCGTTCTCGTTGCGAAGAACGCGTCCAGGTCGTCGATGACCTCTCGTCTTCTCTCCTCGACCGCGAAGCCATCTCCCAGGAGATCTTGTCGGTCGATCGCCTCGCAAAGCGCCGACCAGAACTGAGGTTCGAGCGCGCCCACCGATATGTATCCGTCCGCCGCGGGATAGACCCTGTAGCAGGGATAGGCCCCGGAGAGATGCATCAGCTCTCTCTGTGGGTTGCGTTTCGTCGCCACAAACTCGGCCGCGTGGATCGTCAACCATGAGAAAGCTCCATCTGCCATAGCGATATCGCAGAACTCCCCCGCACCGGTGCTCGATCGACGATGGAGCGCGGCAAGGATCGCGATGACGGCCGCCATCCCTCCACCGGCTAGATCCCCCACCTGGATGCCAGGTATCACCGGTCTGCGGCCCTCCTCGCCGGTCATCCCGAGGACGCCCGCGAACCCGATGTAGTTCGCGTCATGTCCCGCCTCCAGCGATCGGGGGCCGTCCTGGCCGTAACCGCTGATAGCGCAATAGATGAGACCGGGATGGATCTTGCTCAAGGCGCTCCATCCGATCCCCAGGCGCTCCATCACGCCGGGGCGGAAAGACTCGATCACGACATCGAAGCTCTTGACCAGATCCAGGAAGAGCAACCGCCCTTCATCCTGCTTGAGGTTGAGGGTGACCGACCTCTTGTTGCGATTCAGAGCGATGTGAGATGCGGAGAACTCTCCAACCATCGGGGGCGTCCATCGGATGTAGTCGCCTTTTCCAGGCTCCTCGATCTTGACCACATCCGCCCCGAGGTCGGCCATCAACAAGGTCGCGTAGCCGCCCGGAAGCAGACGCGTGAGGTCCAATATGCGGAGCCCCGCCAAGGCTCCCGAGCTCAAGAGGGCGCCTCGGGATCGGAGGCGATGGGAGAAAGGTCCTCTTCTACAACGTCCGCGGCGCCACACCACCTGCACACGATCCGCTCGATCGTTCGTTCCAACACCTCTTCCTCTTCGAGGACGTCTTCACCGGCGAGGCTGAAATGGTGGAAGGCGCGCACGCGTTTGCTCTCGAAGATGTCGAATCGAGTGCGATTACCGCACGCGTTGCACCGATAGCTCAAGTTAGTGCCGGATCATTCGGTCTTCGCTGCCATCACGAAAACGATGGTGTCGTCTGTCACGGTTCCGAAGCTCGCGGCATCCTCGTACAACGCCCGCGCCAGATCTTGCGCGTCCGCGAACGACCCGGCCCGTTCCGCCAGCGAATCCATGAGACGCTCGAGACCGTAGAGCTCCTTGCCGGAGCGAGCCTCTACCAGCCCATCCGTATAGACGAGGACCACGTCCCCCGGCTCGATGGAGACATCGACCTGCGCGAATTGCTCGGATGGGAATGCGCCGAGGATCCCTCCCTTGGGCCTCAGGACCTCGATGTGTTGGGTAGCGGCCCGGAAGACCAGTGGCTCTGGATGTCCGGCGGTCGAAACCTGCAAGCGTCTCGAATCGGTTTCGAGCAACGCGTAGAAAAGCGTTGCGAAACGCTCTTCGCTGAACCCGTCGACCAATGCGTTGTTGAGTTGGTACATCACCGAGGTCGGCGCCGCGTTGCGGATCGCGAACGCACGGAGCATGTACTTCGCCATCGATGTCTGTGCCGCCGCTTCAGCCCCCTTGCCCGACACGTCGCCTACGACCACGGCGAAGGTCCCACTGAGGACTTCGAACAGGTCGTAGAAATCCCCACCGATCTCCATCTCGTCCCCCGCGGGCTCGTACACCGCGCCGACGTCGAACCCGGGAAGAGCGGGGAGCTTCGTGGAGATGAGGCCTTGCTGAAGGGTGTGAGCCACGCGCCTCTGCTGCTCGAACAGACTTGCGGTCTCGATCGCGAGACCTGCCTGAGATGCGAGAACGGTGAGCGCATCGTCCTCCTCGGGCCCGAGTGGCAGCGGTCGCGTCAAGAGCGCAGATATCGCTCCGATCGTGCCGACTCCTACCTTAGTGATAGGAACGGCGACGACGTTCTCGTCTCCGCTCATGCCGGCGGCGGTAACGATCTCTCCGGAGAGCAGCCTGTCCCAAGGGGCGGAGCCGAGATCGAGCTGATCCGGGAGCCCGGCGAACGCCTCCCGGCGCGACAGCCCCGTGTTCACAGGAACCATCGCCTTCTGTAACGCGTCGACGAAATACATCGCGGCCGCCACCGCATCAAGGAGCTCTTGGGTGCCCGATATGACCTCGGCCACCACGTCTTCCAACCGGAGCTTGCTTCCCAGCTTCATACCGAATGCACTCAGCTCTCCGAGGAGCATGAAGCGCCGGGCGTTAGCCAGGGCGATCGCGATCTGGCGCGCGATGCCCCGAACGAGCCCCTCGTCTTGCGCTGTGAACACTCGGAGCTCGTCGAATTCGACGCCGAGGACTCCGAGCTCTTGTCCCCACCGAGCGAGTGGGATGCAGATATATGCCTTGACCTCCGGACGGTGTGCCAGCGGTTCCTTGGACTCGGGATCGCCCTGGGCATCCCCGAACATCGATATCCGGCCCTCTTTGAGCGATCGCTCGATGAGTGGGAGGCCGCCGGGCCTCTGGGCGAGCTCGGTGAGTTTGGCGCTACCGACCTCGTCGAACCCGAAATGAGCCTTCAGGTCGAGCTTGAGCCTGTGGGGGTTCGCCACGACGGCGAAGCAACGATCGGCCCCCAAAACGTCGGGGACCAGCTTGACCAACAGGCTGATCGTGTCCTCGACGGACTTGACCTCGCTGAGCGCCACGCCGAGCCCCAGCAGGAGGTTGTTTATGGCTGCCTCTTCCTGGATAGCGCGCATCTCCGCCCTGAGGGAATCGACGTCCATCAGGTCGGTATCTCGTGCCGGGATAGTTCCACCCACCATGCTCCTAAGTTAGCCGAGCAGGACCATTCATAGAGGCGCAGGGAGGGGGAGGTCCAACATCATCGAACATATGTTCGCTAGTGTGGTCCGATGCTGCTCCAGAGGAGCTTCGAGGATCTAGGCACGCCGCTGTCCGAGGTCACGTTCTGCGTGCTCGATCTCGAGACCACGGGAGGGTCCCCCGCCGACTCCGGGATCACAGAGGTGGGCGCCTTGTCTGTGAGGGGCGGCGAGGTCCTCGGCACGTTCCAGACCCTTGTCGACCCCGGCCTCCCTGTCCCTGCCTTCATCCGTCTGTTGACCGGCATCAGCGACGAGATGCTCGCCGGGGCACCTTCGATCGCTGCTGTTCTCCCTTCCCTGATCGAGTTCCTCGGCTCCAGCGTCCTGGTCGCCCACAATGCCCGCTTCGACAGGGCTTTCCTCGCCGCCGCCCTAGAACGGGAGGGCTATCCCCCCTTGGAGAACCGGGTCGTCGACACCGCTGCGCTGGCGCGCAAGGTGCTCGCCGGCGAGGTCCGTAACCACAAGCTGGGCACACTTGCGGCTCACCTCCGATGCGCCCACCGGCCCTCGCACCGAGCGCTCGACGACGCGCTTGCCACGACTGATCTCCTTCATCACCTGATCGAGCGCGCCTCGGGATTCGGTGTGACGACCCTCGAGGACCTCGTCCAGATATCGGCGGCCCGGCTCGCTCGGTCCTTCGCCAAGATCAAGATGACCGACGATCTCCCGCGGGGGCCGGGGATCTATCGTTTCTTGGGCGCCGGGGGCCGCACCTTGTACGTCGGGAAGGCCGCCGACATCCGGTCGCGCGTTCGCTCCTACTTCTATTCGGACACCCGTCGCGGGATCCGCGGGCTGCTCCGCGAGACCCAATCGATCGAAGCCGAGTCCCTCCCCACGACACTCGAGGCCGAGGTGCTCGAGACGAGGATCATCCAGAGTCAGCAACCTCCCTACAACCGCGTGGGCAAGCAGCACGCCTCCTGGTACGTGAAGGTGCAACCCGGAAAGATGATGCGCATGCGCCCGGCCCGGGTCTCAACCGATCCGGCCAGCTTCTATTTCGGTCCCGTGGGTTCGGCGAGGGTCGCCAAGGAGCTGATCCATGCGCTTCAGGACGCGTTCCCCATCCATCGCTGTGCTCGGCCCGACCGATGCACAGGATGTGCGTTCGGCGAGATGGGCACGTGCTCCGCCTCGGATGTTTCCCAGCACCGGGACTCGGTACACCGAGCCGCGACTTGCCTCGTGTCGGGTGCCGGCGAAGTGTTGGCGACACTGCTGGCGCGCATGAGAAAGCTCGCCCAGACCGAACGCTTCGAAGAAGCGGCCGAGCTCCGCGACCGTGCCGCACGCCTCGGCCGGGCGGTGTCCCGGATCATCGCCGTCGAGTCGCTGCGCGCCGCCGGCGAGATCTGCCTGACTATCGCCGGCCGATCCGTCCTGATCCGCAACGGCCACCTCGCCGAGTGTGTACAGAACGACGCCTGGCGACACTCTGTACACACTCGGCGCGCGGAACCGGGTCGGGTGCTCACTCCGGAGGGTTATGCGGAGGGCAGGACGATCCTCGGGTGGCTCGAGCGCAACGCTGCGGATGTGCGGATCGTGTCGGTCGAGAAGCCCTGGGCGGTACCGGTGGGGGCCCGCCCCCCCGATGTCCTCGACAGAAGTGGGGGAAGATAGGCCGATGAGGCTGCCGGCCGCCCTTGCTCTGTCGCTCATCTTGCTCACCAGCCCGAGCGCGTCACTCGCCGGGCCAAAGGAGCCGCGGTGCACAAGCAAGAAGGTGGCCAACCTTCTGCATGAGTTCATACGCGGATACAACGAAGGCGACATCGAACGTTTAGATCAGATCTTCGCCCCAGATCGTGAGTTCGGCATGTACCGCGTCGCGGTTGAACGAGAGCCGAACCCCGGAGGCCTATCGCTCGGACCGATGCCGGCCGCAGACCGGTCGAGCCTCATGGACTACTTCTCCACACGCCATGAAAAGGAGGACAGATTCAGCTCCCTCCAACTCCAGGGTCCCGACCTGATGCCGGGACAGGGTGGGAAGTTCGGTTTCGGTTTCAAGGTTCACCGGGAGACCTCTGACTCGATGCCTCGCTCAGCTGGCTGGTTCGAGGGCAAGGGCGGCGCCGACTGTCGGTACATCTACGCCTGGAATATGAGCCGCTCAATCCTCCCCTTGTAGAGAGGTCGCTACCAGTTTCTCTAGGGCACCGGTCGCGGCGCCCGAAGCGATCGCAGCGCGCGCTTGGTCGCAGCCGGCGGGCATGTCGTCGGCCAGTCCCGCAGCGATCAGTCCTGCCGCCGCGTTGAGGACGACGACGTCGAGCTTGGGGCCGGGCTTACCACCCAGGACATCCCGCACCATGGTGGCGTTCTCATCGGCATCGCCGCCCGCGAGTGCCTCGTGTTCGGCCGGTTCGAATCCAAGCTCGGCCGGGTCGACGGTCCACCGCCGGACCTCGCCGTCCCTGAGATCGATCACCTCCGAAGGGCCGGATGTCGACAGCTCGTCCAGGCCACCGGCTCCGTGGAAGGCGAGGACACGAACACTCCCTAGCTCGGCCAGCGTTCCGACCATCGGATCCACCATGCGCGGATCGCTCACACCGAGAACCTGACGCTTCGCTCCCGCGGGGTTCGTCAGGGGGCCGAGGAAGTTGAAGATCGTCGCGACACCGAGCTCGCGACGCGGTGCACCCGCGTGACGCATCGCGGGGTGGAACATCGGCGCGAAGCAGAAGCCGATGCCGGCCTCCTCGATGCACCGTGCAACGGCGTCCGGGGCAAGATCGATCTTCACGCCGAGAGCCTCCAGGACGTCTGCCGATCCGCATCGGGAGGATGCCGCTCGGTTACCGTGCTTCGCCACGCGGGCTCCCGCACCCGCACAAACGATCGCGGCGGTGGTGGAGACATTGAAGGTCCCGGCTCGGTCGCCACCGGTGCCGCAAGTGTCCAACAACTCGCCGCCCACGGTTACCTTGGTCGAGAACTCTCGCATCGTCTTGACCAGGCCCACGACCTCTTCCGTCGTTTCACCTTTAGCTCGGAGCGCGATGACGAACCCTGCGATCTGAGCCGGGGTCGCAGCGCCATCCATGATCTCTCTCATGCACGAGGCGGCCTCTTCAGCGGCAAGGTCTTCACGTCTCAGGAGCTTCGCCAGGACGGGCCCCCACGCGAACGTGGCGGAGTTGGTCACGAAAGCAGCCCGGTGAACGCGGCCGCGTACGCGACCGCGCCCGACACCAGCTCTTCCATATCGATGGACTCTCTGACGGTATGGGCGAGATTTATCTCGCCCGGCCCCCACACGACGACATCTGCGCCCGCCGCCGCGAAGAAGCGTGCGTCCGATGCACCCCTGAACCCGACGGTCTGCTCCGGGCCGGATAGCACCTCCGCCGAAACCGCGGTTGTCACCTGGGTGACGTCCGCGTCCTCCGCTACCTCGAACGGCAAAGCGAAGAAGGGGAGGTCGACCTCGGCTTCGAGATCGGGGAACCTCTTCTGTGCCAGATAGACCGCTTCTTGGATCGAAGCGAGCACGGACTCTCGGGTCTCACCCGGGATCGTTCTTCGGTCGACCTCGATGACACAGGTGTCCGGAACCATGTTGACCTTCTGTCCGCCGCCGATCGTCCCGACGTTGAGTGTCGGTCGGCCCAGCAGAGGGTGATGGATCGCGGGGATCGTGTCGTCGAGTCGGTGGATCAATTCCGCCATGTGCTTGATCGCGTTGATCCCTCGTTCGGGGGCCGAGCCGTGAGCCGCGACCCCCCTCGTCTTGATCCTGAACCACGCTGCACCGCGCTGGGCTCGGACAACCTTCAAGCTCGTGGGTTCGCCGACTATGCATATGTCTGTCGATACGAGCCTCTGCTCGATCAAGAAGGCGGCTCCTTTGAACCCCATGGCCTCCTCGTCGGCGACCAGGGCCAACTCGATCGTGCCCTTCAACCCGGAAGCCGCGGTGGTCAAGGCGGCGACGGCCTCGACCGCAGCTGCCACAGGACCCTTGGCGTCGGAGCTACCCCGGCCGTGGAGGCGGCCGTCTGCCTGCTCCGCCCCGAAGGGATCTCGCTGCCACAGGGAGCGATCGCCCGCGGGGACGACATCGATGTGGGAGCAGTAGGTAAGGGTCGGCCCGGGCCCGAAGGCCCACCTCGCGATCACGTTGGGGCGCCCGGGCTCGGCCTCGTGGAGGGACACCTCGCCGCCGAGGTCGCGGCACCAGCCCGCCACCAGCGCGGCGGCCTCAGCCTCGAGCCCAGGGGGGTTCTCGGATGCCGCCTGGACGAGCTCGCTCAGCCGGGCGATGACACGGGCCCGATCGACCCGAGTACGGAAATCCGTCACGGTGCCCTGTGTGTGCTGCGACACTAGTAGCCGTGACCCGTTATCAGATCTTCCTGACCGCAGTGATCGTGCTGTGGCCGCTCGTGATCACCGGCATGCTCTTCCTCATGAGCCGGATCGAGCGCTACGTCGCGATCTCCGAGGCCGAGAGCCCCCAAGAGGCCGGGCTCGAGCCCGTGCGCGGCGATACCGGCGAGAAAGAGGTCCGCATCGTCTTCGGCGACAAGGTCGTCACAAGCCCACCCGGCACCTAGCCCTGCCACAACGCCATCTTTTCCGACCGCTCGCCGAGCCGACCGGTCATTCACAGGACCGCCACGCACTCGATCTCTATCGCTGCACCCTTAGGTAGGCCCGAAACGGCGATCGCGGCTCGGGCGGGAGGCTCATCACCCACGAACTCCGGGAACGCACCATTCACTTCGGCGTAGTCGTCCATGTCGGTCATGAAGACGGTGAACTTCACCACCTTTTCGAGGGACGACCCCGCCGCCTCGAGGACCGCCCCGAGGTTGTGCATGCACCGCCGCGTCTGATCGGCGATCGACCCTTCGATCAGCTCGCCGGTGGCGGGATCGAGCGGGATCTGGCCGGAACAGAACACGAAGCCCCCCGCGACGACGCCCTGTGAATAAGGACCGACCGCGGCTGGGGCACTGGGCGTTGCGACAGTCTGTCGAGACATGGTCCCTCCTTGGGAAAAGCCAAGCCTACGCGCTGCCGCCTAAGAGGCGGGGCCCCCTCCCGAAGAAGGGGGCCCCAAGCTCGGAGCTGGCCTGTAAGCCGGATCCTGTACCGCGGCGAGCCGCGACGGTGACCATCCATCTGGGACGGACGTTGCCGTCCGCCTCTTGCGATCTACCCGGGGGTACTGAGCGGGCCGCTCCCCCCTGCTTGATCTTGCTCCGGACGGGGT
>JBKJYP010000328.1:0-8614 GCA_046715695.1 Actinomycetota bacterium
TGGGGCTGCGGTCGGCATAGAAGTCGAGGATCTCCGGTGCATCGGGCGAGAGGCCGAAGCCGTTGTTCTCCGCCCACCGAGCGACCTCATCTCCGCCCCCCTTGAGGATCGTGATGTCGAGAGCATCCACGGTCGTTTCCATGATCACGAGTGCCTCATCGGCGCCCTGTGCAGCGAAGGCAGCATCGAGCGCCACCTCCCTCTCCGCGATCTGAACCTCTTGAACGAGTCGCTGCAGCGTCCAGTCACCGGCGCGTTCGACCTCGCTCGGGATCCCGGGAAGGGGCACTATCGAACCGAACTCGGCTCCACCCCCGGCGAACTCGAACGACGTGACGTAGTGCTCGACGCCGTCGACATACGCCGACAGGGTCGCGGTTCGCAGCAAGCTGATCGATCCGTTTGGGTTGATCAGACCCGCGCACGCCCACGCGGGGGCGGCACCGATCACGACGAACAGGGTTGCTACGGCGGCGATCGAGAGTCGGCGCATGAGTGCCCCTCCAGTTTCGTTTGGTTCCCGATGGGTTGCGTCTTAGACAGCGCGGGAAGCCGCCAGGGTTCCCGATAGTTCCTAGTGAATAAGCTGTCTCGATGCCCGAGCTCCCCGAGATGCAGGCACTTGCGGAAAGGCTTGATGCCGCGCTCGTGGGCTCATCGCTGGTGCGAGTGGTGCCTCTCCAGTTCTCGGCCCTCAAGACGGTGACCCCCGCATTCGACTCTGCTGTCGGCAAACGGGTCGAGAGGGTGTGGAGGCGCGCGAAGTACAACATCATCGATCTCGAGGGCGGCCGCTTGATGTTCCATCTATCCCAAGGAGGCAGGCTGGACCTCGAGGCCCCGCCCAAGGCCACGCGTCCGAAGATGGGCGTGGTCCGATTCGTCTGGGACAACTCCACTGCGGTTTTCATCAAAGAGTTCGGCACCGAACGGAAGGCCGCGTGGTGGGTCCTTGAACCCGGGGGGCTCGGTCCCGCCGCAGAGCTCGGTCCCGAGCCATCCGAAGACGCCTTCGTAGAGCTGATCACCTCGACCGAGGACGGCCGGCGAGCACACGGGTTCTTGCGTGATCAGCGAACCGTCGCGGGGATAGGAAGGGGGTTCGCGGACGACATCCTCAACGCCGCAAAGATCTCGCCGTTCGCTCCCATGGCAAGCCTTTCATCCGGCGAGAGAACGCGGCTGATCCAAGCAACAAGAGAGATGCTCGAGCTCGCCCTCGAGTCCGAACGAAAAAGGAAAGGCGGGCTTCCCACGAAGCTGGGTGAACGTTTCCGGGTGCACAAGAAGCTCGGTGAGCCCTGTCCTAACTGTGGAGCGGCTCTCCAGCATGTCTCTTATGCATCACACGAGATCTGTTACTGCCCCGCGTGTCAGACCGGCGGCCGCGTCCTCGCCGACCGCCGGCTGTCCCGGATCCTTCGTTAGCCGCGAACCACCGGCTGGACAACGGAACGGGCCGGCTTGCACGTGGTCCTCTGGCCCTTCACGATGGCGGTGGACCTCGCAACCTTGGCGTAGAAGCGTCCGGGCCTCTGCTTGGTGATGATCAGCCAGCGACCTTCCCTCTTGGTCACGGTGCGGCCGACGACCTCGTCCTTGCCGTTGCGCTCCTTGAGAAGCTTGACCCGGCGTCCGGGCTCGCAAGGATCGGCAGGAGATCTCACTTTCCCGCTCCAACGGCTGACGGGTTCGCCCCGGACCTCGGTGGCCCTGAAGTTGATAGAGATGCGAGACGGACAAGAGGGTCCGCTGCTGGGCTCGGGGGTGGTGGAAGGTCGCGGCGACGGCTGGGTGCTGGCCGATGCTGACGGCCGAGTGCTGGCCGATGCTGACGGCTGGGTGCTGGCCGAAGGCGACGGCTGGGTGCTGGCCGAAGGCGACGGCTGAGTGCTGGCCGTTGCGGAGGGCGTAGGTGTCTGGAGCTGATCCGACTGGCCCATCGCGGGGAGGACCGTGGGGATGGGGATGGGAAGAGGGCCAGGAGTTCTGGTCGCGCTCGGTGAAGGGCTCGCAGATGCTGATGCCGATGCCGAGCCGGAGGGTTTCGGACTGGTAGCGGTGGGTTGCGGGGTCCCGCCGCCGCCCGCAGGGCACGCAGCAGCCGCAGCGCCGGCCGGGGCCGCAGCGCCGAGCGGGAAGGAGCCCAGATTGAGGATCAATATGGCGCCCATGAACATGGCGAAAGCGCCTCCAACAGCGAACCTCTGAAGCTTCATGTGGCCTCCTGGCCTTGATCGGTATCTAGCGGCGAGGCTCCCAACGGAATGTCCTGATAGCCAGGATCATCCCGATCACGCCCCAGATAAGGACTATCCCCAGATCCCCCATCTGGAAAACACCCTCAGGGGGGAACGATGCATCCAGGGTGTCCTGGAAATGCTTCAGAGGAAAGAACTCCGAGAGCGACTGAAGCCAGTTAGGGATCTGGTCAGTAGGGACGAAGACGTCCGAGATGAAGGCTAGAGGCAGGACGGTGGCGTTCACGATAGCGGGGGCCGCGTCCTCGTTGGGGATCAGAGCCGTGATGGCCATCCCCAGCGCGCTGAACGCGAGCGAGCCCAAGGTGAGCGACATCATGAAGCGAGGCAACGTGGATGTGGGCAGGTCCACGCCGTAGAAGAGCTTGCCGAAGAGCGCGATGATCGCCACGAGAAGGAAGGCCATCAAGCTCGAATGGATGACCCTCCCCATCATGAATATCGATGGGGACAGCGGAGTCCCCCGGACCCTCTTGAGCACCCCTCGCTCTCGAGCCACGACAACCTGCATCGCGACGTTCGTGAAGCACGCGCTGACAACCGAGAATGCCGCGATACCCGGGACGAAGAACTGCGCCTCTCCGAATATCCCGTTGAAGATGATGAGGAACATCAGCGGGAAAGCGAAGGTGAAGAAAGCGGCAGCCGGATTGCGCCAGAACGATCTGTTGTTGAAGTGGATCTGGCGCGTCAGCTGACTCAGGGGGCTCACTCGGCCCCCTCTTCGAGACCCGTCAGCTTCAAGAAGACTTCCTCCAGGGAGGGCTTCCCGACGGCCAGCTCGTCGAGCTCGACCTTCTTCGCCATCGCCCATGTCGTCAGCTCGTTCAACGCGGCGACGGGGTCGGCGACCTCGATGACGACCCGCCCGTCTTTGACCTGTGACTTGTTCTTGAGCCGGCGCGGCAAGGCCGGCGTTCTAACGGCGGGCTCTCTGAACGAGATCCTGCTGATGCGGCCCGCACCCGACACGAGCTCGTCGGGGGACCCCTCCGCGACGATCTCGCCGGCCACGATTATGGCCACTCGGTCCGACAGGACCTGCGCCTCCTCCATGTAATGGGTGGTGAGGAAGATCGTCTTCCCGAGCGATTTGAGGTTGCGGATCATCTCCCACGCCCCCCGACGAGCACCCGGGTCGAAACCGGTCGTCGGCTCGTCGAGGAACAAGAGGTCCGGATCACCCGCCAACCCGATCGCCACGTCTAAACGTCTCTGCTGGCCACCGGACAGACGACGCACCAACACGTCGCGCTTCTCCTGCAGGCCGACCACCTCGATGATCTCGTCGAGCGGACGAGGGTTGGGGTAGTACCCGCGGAAGAGATCGATCACCTCGGCGACCGTTAGGAACCTCTCGACCCCCGTTTCCTGGAGGACGATGCCGATCCGTTGCCTCAGTGCGGATCCCTTGCTTGCGGGATCGAGGCCGAGCACAGACACGCGCCCTGCGGAGCGCTTGCGGTACCCCTCGAGGATCTCGACGGTGGTCGTCTTGCCGGCCCCGTTCGGTCCCAGCAGTGAGAAGATCTCGCCCTCTTCCACGTGAAGGTCGATGCCTTTCACCGCCTGGAAGTCGCCGTAGGACTTCTGCAGGCCTTCGACTTCTATCGCCGTGGTCACACCGGGGACCCTAATGGGCATGATTCCTGGATGCGCATCGTTCTCGCGGGTCTTCTGGGCGCCGCGGCATGGCTGGTCACACTCCCCCTGGTTCCGCCCGTCCATCGCGACCTGGGACCGGCCACAGTGTCGGCGCAGGCCGACGTAGGGCGCGGGGACACGACGTTCGTCACGACGCCTCTCGGAAGCGTGTCGGCCGACACACACGATTCCCTCCTGAACATCGAGGTCGATCTCGAAGAGATCGATATCCCCAAGTTGGAGCAAGCGCTCTCAGAGGATCCTTCACTGGCGAGCCTGGTCGACTCCGTGGAAGGAGACCTGCGGGGTCTCGCGCGGCGACTGTTCGTGCAGTTGATCCTTGCCGGGTTGGTGGCCGGAGCGATCACCGGCGCGGTGCTCCCGTGGCGGCGATCTCCCGACATGATCGCTGCTGCTGTGGGTGGCTCCTTGCTTGCGGTCGTGGCGATGTGGTTCACGACGGCTACCTTCGACGAGAAGGCCTTCGAGCAACCACGGTTCACCGGCGCGCTGCGAAGGGCCCCCCAGGTGATCCAAGCGGCGAACCGCGGGCTCGAGTCGTTCGATGATCTCGGCTCGCGCTACGAGGACCTCTCCCAGCGCTTCGTCCGGCTCCTGGCTCTGTCGGCCGATCCCCAGCTCGATATCCGCCCGGACGCAGTCGTCTTGCTGCACGTGAGTGACATCCACTCGAATCCGCTCGGCGTCGAATTCGTGCAGAGGCTGGCGAGCGCGTTCGAGGTCGATGCCGTGATCGACACAGGCGACCTGACCTCATTCGGGCAAAGCTTCGAAGCGAACCTCGTGAGAGGCCTGCAAGAGATCGATGCCCCTTATCTCTTCGTGCCCGGCAACCACGACTCGGCAGCGAACAGGGCGGCTGCTGATCGCCTCCCCAACGTGGTCCTCCTGGATGACGAGACGTACGAGCTCGGAGGCATCGAGATCCTCGGCTGGGCCGATCCCACGTTCACGGCCGACAACGAGACGACCACAGAGGAGGGCAACGAGCTCCGCTTGCAGGATGCAGCCGACGTGCTCGCAGCGGTTCAGGCGAGCACCCCCGACATCCTCGCGGTACACGACACCAGACTCGCCTCGGAGTCCTACGGCGCGGTCGGCATCATCCTTGCGGGGCACAGCCACGAGCGTCTCGTCGAGGAGAGCGCAGGCTCCATCACTCTCACCGTCGGCTCATCCGGAGCGACGGGGCTCGGCTCCCTGCTGGTCGAAAGCTCTCTGCCGTACGAGGCCGAGATCATCTATCTGTCCCCGGGCACCTTGATCGTCGACTACGTCAGGCTCTCCGGCTTCGGCGACCAGTTCGACATCGAGCGAAGGGTCTACGAGCTCGACGAGGGTTAGGCAAGGGTCGAGCCGTCGAGACGCCTGTCTTTGGAGAGAAGATCCTTCTCGCCCTCACGGACGACTATCTCCGTTGCACGGCCCCCCTCGACCATCACGACCGCGGGGCGAGGGATGCGGTTGTAGTTCGACGCCATCGAGTACGTGTAGGCGCCCGTCGCCGGCACGCAGAGAAGATCGCCCGGTCCCACGTCGTCGGGCAGATGGACGTCCTTGATGAGGATGTCGCCCGACTCACAATGTTTACCGCAGAGCGTCACTCGGGGGCCGGGGGCCGAATCCATCCGTTCCGGAAGGAAAGCCTCGTATCGAGCACCGTAGAGCGCGGGACGGATGTTGTCGCTCATCCCACCATCGACGGCAACATAGGTGCGCACCCCGGGGATCCGCTTGACGGTGCCGACCCGATAGAGGGTCACCATGCTGGACCCGACTATCGATCGACCGGGTTCGAAGAAGAGTTCGAGCTCGCCGAGACCACGCTCGGCGCACTCCCTATCGACGGCCGCGCGGATCCGGGCAACCGCCTCGCCGGGATCCGGTGTCACTTCGTCGTGGGTGTGCGCGATGCCGAGGCCTCCACCGATGTTCAGCTCCGAAGCCTCGAATCCGAGTTGCTCCTTAGCCTCCGCCAGGAGATCGGTGAGCCTGGCAACCGCGAGATCGAAGGCAGCCAGCTCGAAGATCTGGGAGCCGATGTGCGCGTGGATCCCGACGACCGTTGCACCTGGGAGTTGCATCAACCGCTTCAACGCGTCCAACGCGAGCCCATCGGCGAGGGGGAAGCCGAACTTCGAGTCCTCCTGGCCGGTTTGAACGAACTCGTGGGTATGCGCCTCGACGCCGGGAGTGACCCGGATCAGGAGCTTGGTTCGCCACCCGACCCGCTCGATCCGATCGATCTCATCGAAGGAATCGACGACGACGCGACCGACCCCGGCGTCGCGAGCGGTTGCCAGCTCGGCTTCCGACTTGTTGTTCCCGTGGAAGGTGATCCTCTCCGGCGGGAACCCGGCCGCGAGCGCGGTCGCAAGCTCTCCCCCGCTGCACACATCCAGCCCGAGCCCATGCTGAGCAACGAGCTCGCAGATCGCGACACAGAGGAAAGACTTGCCGGCGTAGTAGACGTGTTCGGCGCCGGCCGCCTGCGCATACGAGCGAGCGCGCGCTTCGAACGTCGCCCGATCGAACACGAACAGGGGCGTGCCGTAGCTTTCGGCGAGAGCGGGGGCCGAGCATCCGCCGATCGACAGGATGCCTCCGGTCGAGACGGCGGTATCGGGAAGGACCTTCTCCATCCCTACATCTTCTCAGGAGCGGAGACGCCGAGCAGACCGAGACCGGACTCGAGGACGTTGCGCGTCGCCCGGCACAACTCGAGCCGTGCCTCCGTCAACGCTGCGTCCTCCGAGATCACGATGCAGTCGCGATAGAAGGCCGAGAAGCCGGCCGCCAGCTCCTCTACGTACCTGCACACCCTCTGTGGAGAGCGGCCGAGGGCAGCATCGGGGACGACCTCTTCGAACTCGCCGATCCGGCGCATGAGCTCGTCCTCGGAAGGGTGGACCAGTAACGCGAGATCTGCATCACCCTCAGCGGTGCCCGAGTCGCCCGCCTTCCTAAGGATCGAGCAGATACGTGCGTGCGCGTACTGGACGTAATAGACGGGGTTCTCGGGCGCTTGCTCCCTCGCGAGCTCGATGTCGAACTCGAGCGGAGCCTCCATCGAGCGCGCCAGGAACGTGTAGCGAGCGGCATCGACGCCGACCTCATCGATCAGCTCGTCGAGAGGCACGATCGCTCCCGCACGCTTCGAGGACTTGACCGCTTCTCCACCGCGTATGAGCGTGACGACCTGGACCAGTGGGATCTCAACCTGTTCCTTCTTGAAGCCGAGAGCCTCGGCCGCGGCGAGGAAGCGCGGGATCGTGCCGTGATGATCCGCCCCCAGCAGATAGATGAGGTGGCCGAACCCGCGACCGAACTTGTCGAGGAGGTAGGCGACGTCGCTGGCCAGGTACGTCGGCCGGCCGTCACTTCGAACCAACACCCGATCCTTGTCGTCACCGAGCTTCGAAGAGAGGAACCACAGCGCGCCTTCACGTTCCTCGGCCCAGCCTGAAGCGCGGAGACGCGCGATCCCTTCTTCCAGCTTGCCCGACTCGTGCAGTTCACCCTGCGAGCTCCAGACGTCGTAGACGGTTCTGAACCTCTCTAGTGATGCCTTCATCTCCGCGAGCATCCGGGTCACCCCGATGTGGGCACAACGCTCGACGAGCTCCTGACGAGGAAGGCCCTTCAGTGAGTCGCCGAACTCGACGACCAAGGACTTGGCCAACGGCACGAGGTAGTCGCCGTGGTAACCCTCCTCGGGGATCTGGCCGGTTTCGCCGAGGGCCTGGAGATAGCGGACGGCGATCGACTCGCCGAACAATTCGATCTGACGACCGACGTCGTTGGAGTAGAACTCGCGCGTCACTTCGTGACCGGTCGCCTCGAGCAACGCTGCGACCGTGTCCCCCACCGCCGCATGCCGACCGCTGACGACATTGACCGGTCCGGTCGGGTTGGCTGAGACGAATTCGACGTTGATCTTCTGGCCGGCACCGAGCTGCGAGCGCCCGAAGCCCGAGCCACGATCGGCTGCTCTAGCGACGATGTCCTGCCACCACCTCGGCGACAGAGTGAAGTTGATGAAACCTGGGCCCGCTACTTCGGCTTTGGCGATCAGATCGGAGGACGGCAGCGCAGCCACGATCGCTTCGGCTATGGGCCGCGGGTTGCCCTTCCCGGCAGCGAGGTTGAGTGCGATGTTGGTCGCCCAGTCCCCGTGCTCGCGACGGCGCGGGTGCTCGAAGCTGATGGATGTTCCGGCGGGCACGTCTCCTATGGATGACGAAGCTGACTCGAGGGCGGCCCGGACAAGGCCCTCGAGCTCGGAGGTGACCAACTGGTTACCCGACGAGTCTCTCGACGACCTCGATCAGCTCACTCGGGTCGAAGGGCTTCGTGAGGTACTCGTCCACCCCCGCCTTGTGCCCTTTGTCGATGTCCGACTGCTGGGCCTTGGCCGAGAGGAAGACGATCGGGATCTCCTTGGTCTCTTCGTGGGCGCGCAGCTGCTCCGCCGTCTGATAACCGTCGAGCCTCGGCATCATGATGTCGAGGATCACGAGGTCCGGGATCTCTTCAAGGGCAAGCTTGAGCGCCATCTCTCCGTGATGAGCGGTCAGCACCTCGTAGCCCTCGAGCTCGAGGTTGACCTCGAGGAGCTTGAGGATGACGGGGTCGTCGTCGAACACGAGCACACGCTTGGCGGCCATGCAGCGATGCTACCTGTCCCA
>JBKJYP010000329.1:0-2857 GCA_046715695.1 Actinomycetota bacterium
CGGCACGCCCGGTCGGACAAGACCTGGAAGCCCGACTGGTCCACGGTCGCTGCGAGGAACGGAACGGTGTGGATCCTGCACACGGAACAGAATGCGCTTCCTGCCTGGCGCGTGCTGCTCACCAAGATCCGTGGGGACTCGGTCAAGACGACTGTTCTAGCCGGCACATCAGCCGCACAGCCCCGTGGCGCTGGGGCCGGAGATGAATATGGGGGCCTCGGGATCGCAAGTGATGGTTGCGTTTGGGCATCGTGGGCTCAACCGTGGGAAACGGGAAGCCCCGTGATCATGGTGACGAAACACTGCTGATCGGCGCTCAGCTGCTGGGGACGATCGTGCCCACCATGTTGTCGGACTGCTCGTGGATCGAGCAAACGAAGGCCGTCTCTTCCTCGGGTGCCGTGAACGTGACCTCTGCCGTTTCGCCGGGTTCGACGCTGCCGGTGTCGAATCCCAACTCGTCCGACGTGAAGGTGTGAGTGGCGTCGCCGTCGTTCGTGAACGACACTGTCACCTCTTCGCCAGCGGTCAGTTGCATCTCGTTTGGCTCGAAGGCGTTGTCGACCGCACTGATCGAGGCGGTGTCGGCGGCCCCCCCACTGTCGGACGCGGGATCTGCCGCGGGTTCCGAGCTACCGGTGCAAGCGCCGGTCACTGCAAGGACGGCAAGAGAAGCGATGAGGAGACGCATCGGTGAATTCCTTTCGGTCAGGACGGGACGCCGAAACAGGTCAGCGCCTAGTGCTGTCTGTAGAGGCATTCGTCGTGACAGCACGACGCGGATTGGTCGCGGGTGAAACTTTCCACAGGCTTCCCCGGGCCAGAGTCTCCGGACGGGGCTGACAAGCTTCAAGTAGATGGGGGTCGCTTCAATCCACCATCATGTCCGCCACCGAACCAGGGGTATGAATCCCAAAGAGCCAGATCCAGACCGGATGTGGATCGAGCAGCCAAGCCGCGTTTTCGGTCAGGATGCCGCCGACGACGATTCCCTCGTCGAGGCTGAATGTGCCTGGTGCGGACTGGTTACCGTCGCCATCGACGATCTGGGCTGCAGTGCGTCACAAGCCGACGAACGCGGGTTGTGTGAGTTCGTGTGCCCGCTATGCGAGCGTCTCGTCACGAAGAGCGTGAGCTCGCTAGAGGTCAAGACCTTGCTCGTCGCGGGTGCTCACGTTCTCGCTCGCGCTCCTCTTGAGCTGCTCGAACCCAAGACGGGCGACGCTCTGTCATGGGATGACGTCTTGGATTTTGGCCTTGCCTTCGAGCTCGAGAGGTAGTCGGCGCAGCATCCGAGCAATCCGTAGACGGCGGTGGCAACGAACAAGAGCCGAGACCCACACCGCCCGGGTTGGGCTCGGATCACAGGAGGCTTTTTATGCGTGCAGTAGCTCTCGTACGGACCCCCAGGAGGTTGATGGCAGCGGGACTCGCCGCCGCCCTCAGCCTGGGCTTGGTGGTGACGACATTGGCTCCGACTCGGGGCGACGCTTCGAGCCACCGCGAGGCACCCTTGACGGCAGCCGACCCTCAGGTCGACAACACCGACGTCTATGCCTTCACCAGCCCCGACAACGCGGCGACCGTGACTCTGGTAAGTAACTGGATCCCCTTCGAGGAGCCCGCCGGAGGCCCGAACTTCTACGCGTTCGCCGAGGGTGTGCGTTACGACGTCAACGTCAGCAACGACGGCGACGCATTGCCCGAGATCATCTACCGATGGAAGTTCAGCAATCACTACCGCAACCCGGACACGTTCCTCTACAACACCGGGCAGGTGACGTCTCTCGGCGATGCCGACCTGAACTTCTACCAGACCTACACGCTGAAGAAGATCCGCGTCGGCCAAGACTCCACGACACTGGTGAGCAACGCCACGGTCGCGCCGAGCGATGTCGGTGCTGCCTCGATGCCGAACTACGAGACGTTGCGTGACGAAGCCGTTGTCACTGCAGGCGTCGGTGGCAAGTCGTTCGCGGGTCAGACAAACGACCCGTTCTTCCTCGACCTGCGAGTCTTCGACCTCCTCTACGGCACGGACTTCAGCGAGGTTGGCGACGACACGCTCAAGGGCTTCAACACCAACACCATGGTCCTGCAGGTCCCCAAGACCGAGGTCGCCAAAGGCGGCGATCTGGCGTCCAACCCTGTCATCGGTGTGTGGTCGACTGCGTCACGTCGCAGCACCCGCATCCAGACCAAGGTGGGCACGCAGAGCTTCAGCGGTCGCTGGGTCCAGCTCTCGCGCCTCGGCATGCCCCTGGTGAACGAGGTCGTCGTTCCCGTGGGCGCCAAGGACTACTTCAACGGCTCCAAGCCGACGGACGACGAGCAGTTCCTGGGCGCGGTGAACGACCCCGAGCTCCCGCGTCTTATCGAGGCGGTTTACGGGATCAAGGCGCCGGACTCCGACAACATGAAGGCCGGGATCCAACGCGATGATCTGATCGCGGTGTTCCTCACCGGGATCAAGGATCTCAACCAGCCTGCCAACGTCGAGCCGGCCGAGATGCTTCGTCTGAACCTGAACACCCCTGTATGCGAACAGGGCACGTGTGACAAGTACTCGCCGCTCGGTGTTATCGGCGGCGACGTGGCTGGGTTCCCCAACGGCCGCCGTCTCGCCGACGACATCCTCGACATCGCCCTGCAGGTCGTCGAGGGTGAGCTGATCGGCAACGCCAACGACCTCGGCGACGGCGTCAACGTCGACGACAAGCAGTTCTCATCGACGTTCCCGTACCTGTCGCTGCCGACCAGAGGCTCGGATCCGAGCCCGCACTAGGACTAGCCGCTATATCCGCCGGGGTGCGGGGGCCTTAGGGCCGCCGCCCCCCACTCCAAATGAAGGAAGTGT
>JBKJYP010000330.1:0-3841 GCA_046715695.1 Actinomycetota bacterium
CCTCAACGCGCACCGTAGTGGAACGGCCACCCAGTGCCACCAGGGAGGAGAGTCCATGAAGATCATCCGCACGGCCCTCGTTTCGCTTCTTCTAGCGACCCTGTTCGCCGGGTCCGCCTTGGCCGAGCCCAAGGATCCGCCCCCGGGCCAGGACAAGAAAGCAGAGAACCAGGAGGCCAAGGAAGGCAAGGCCGACGAGCCCCACGGCAAGGCCGACGAGCCCCACGGCAAGGCGGACGAGCCCCACGGCAAGGCGGACGAGCCCCACGGCAAAGCCGCCAAGGGCCCTAGGAAAGACGTCATCCCCGGCAATAACGGCACCATCAAGGTCGACGGCGAGCCGATCGATGGCTCTCACGGTAACGAGCCGCATGTCGGTTGCACCTTCAACATCAATTTCTTCAACTTCGACGAGGCGCCCAAGACATCGACAGTGGTGTTCGAGGGCCATGCCCCATCAGGTGGCGGCGTGTTGCTCGTCGACGCGGTGACGTTCTCGGGTAGCGAAACGACGGCCGCATACTCCTTGTCTGAGTTCGACCAGTCAGCCCTCGCCGCGGCGACGCCTCACCCACAACAGGGGTACCACGTGAAGGTCACCAGCAGCACGGACTACTCGAACGGCAACGACACGAAGAGCAAGGTCTTCTGGATCGATTGCCCCACCCCCGCTCCGATCGCGCGGGTGGTTCCGCCGCGCAGCTCCGATCCACTCGACCTGGCGCCGATGAAGCCTTCGAAGGACGAGGCGGTCGAGGTGGAGGCAGAGGTCTTGGGGATCCGGGTCACTCGGCCCCGGGCCGTGCAGCAGCCCGCGGCAGCCCAGGGGACGGAGGTCTTAGGACTCGCATTGCCCTTCACGGGTCAGGGGGTCCACCTCCCGGTGTTGATCGGGCTCATCCTCGTTGCCGCCGGTATGACGATGGTGAGCCGGAAGAGGGCTTAGCAGGAGTCTAGGTAGGCTGCGACTCATGGAAGACCTCTCGGAGAGACTCGCCGGCCTGTCAACGAGACTCGATCACGTCAAGGAGTACCTTTGACGTCGAGACCAAGCGCGTTCGCGCCGACGGTCTGAGAGAACTCTCCACCGCCCCAGATTTCTGGGAGGACGCAGCCGGAGCCCAGAAAGTCATGTCGGAGCTCTCCGGCGTTTCAGAAGACGTGACGACCTACGACCGGATGGCGGCCAGGCTCGGGGATGCGAAGGTGCTTTGGGAGCTTGCATCGGAGGAATCCGACGAGTCTGTGGCAGCGGAAGCGGCGAACGAGGTCGCCGCTCTCGAACGTGACATCGATTCACTCGAGATCGTCTCGCTCCTTGGGGGAGAGTTCGACGCGAACCCTGCGATCCTCGAGGTTCATGCCGGGGAAGGTGGGACGGATTCTCAGGATTGGGCGGAGATGCTGTTGCGCATGTATCTGAGATGGGCCGAGCGCAAGGGGTTCAAGACGGAGATCCTCTCGGCGACACCCGGTGAAGAGGCCGGCATCAAGAGCACGACGTTGACCGTCAAGGGCCGCCATGCCTACGGGATGCTTGCATCGGAGCTCGGAGTCCACCGGTTGGTACGGATCTCGCCTTTCGATTCAAACAAACGGCGGCATACATCGTTCGCGTCCGTAGATGTCACGCCGGAGATCGAAGACGATATCGAGGTCGGCATCGATCCGGATGACCTGCGCGTCGATACCTACCGCTCGTCGGGGGCCGGAGGGCAGCACGTCAACGTCACGGACTCTGCAGTCCGGATCACGCACCTGCCGACCGGGATCGTCGTGTCTTGTCAGAACGAGCGTTCACAGATGCAGAACAGGGCGGTCGCCATGCGGGTGCTGCGATCCCGGCTCGTCGCCAGGGCCCAGGAGGAAAGAGAGGCCGAGCTCGATGCACTGAGGGGAGAGCGTCGTGAGATCGGCTTCGGTTCTCAGATCCGCTCCTACGTCCTTCACCCGTACCAGATGGTGAAGGACCACCGCACTAACCTCGAGGTCGGCAATGTCCAGGCGATACTCGACGGCGATATCGACCGATTCATAGAGGCTGAGCTCAAAAGGAAGGCCTCGGCGACCTCCCGTGGCGGCTAGGAAGCACACCCAGGAAGTGCCATCATGACCAGATGAGCCGATCTCCGGAAGCGATCGCCGAGAAGGTCGACAACGCCTCCCTCAAAGAACTACGGAGCGTGGACATCGATGATGTCTACGTCCAGATGGACTACGTGTTGCAGTCGCGTCCAACGCCGATGGACCTCTATCACCGGTGGGAGAAGCAGAATTGGTCGACGCTGGATCTCGACTTCAGCGAGGATGCGGAGCACTGGCATTCGATGAGCGGGATCTTCGAAGGCTTCAGAACCGAGCTGCAACGCACGTTCACACTCTTCTTCGTCGGGGAACAAGCAGTGACGGACACCCTTTCGCCGTTGGTGCACGCGGCCCCCGATGAGCCGTCACGGATATTCCTCTCCACTCAACTCGTCGACGAGGCGAGACATTCAGTGTTCTTCTCACGCTTCTTCGACGAGGTCATCGGCATCCCGGGGGGTCTCTCGGCAGCACTCTCGGTCCTGCGCGGCAAGACCGTCGGTGGCTTCCGCGAGATCTTCGACAAAGACCTCGTTGAGGCGACCGAGGCGGTGCGCAAAGACCCGAGCGACTACGGGGCTTGGGTCGAGGGGATCACCGTCTATCACCTGATCGTCGAGGGGATGCTGGCGCTAACGGGGCAGAAGTTCCTCTTGGGGATCCTCCGAGAGATGGAGATCCTGCCGGGCTTCTATTCCGGTTTCACCGCTGTGGCTCGCGACGAATCGAGGCACGTCAATTACGGCGTCCGGGCGCTGATGGAGGCCGGGATCAAGGACCCTGCAAACCTGAAGAGGGTTGAAGAGGTCGTCTTTCACCTCCTGGAGCCGGCGGTACGTACGGTTGCCTCGCCGGATCGGAAGTACGCGATCGCTCCTGCCGAGACGCCTCCGAACATGCTCATCAGCCCCTTCGATGTGAGGAATTTCTCCCTGAATTCCCTGACCAAGCGCCTGAGAGTGGCCGGTTTGAGCGGGGAGACCTGCGAAGAGGTCAACAAAAGAGGGATCTCCTATTACGATAGGGCCTGGGCAGATTACGAGGAGCTCCACAACGAGGAGCACCCGTACAGATTCTTCGAACGGATGGCCGCCACCGCGTGCTAGTCCCCGGCTAACCTGGATGACACATGATCAAGACGGTTGAAGTAAAGAAGGAATACAAGGGCGGCATCCACGCTTTGCAAGGTGTCTCTATCGACATCGAGAAAGCAGAGTTCGTTTTCGTCGTGGGCCCGTCCGGCTCGGGCAAGTCGACGTTCCTCAAGCTCCTGACGAAGGAGGAGGAGCCAAGCTCCGGCGAGGTTTGGGTGGCCGGCAAGAACCTTCACTCGCTCCCGCGCTGGCGCGTCCCGTATCTCCGGCGCAACGTCGGTTGTGTCTTCCAGGACTTCAAGCTCCTCCCCAACAAGACCGTCTTCGAGAACGTCGCTTTCGCCCTTGAGGTCATCGGTCGGCCGAAGGTCGTCGTCCAACGCCAGGTACCCCAGATCCTCGAGCTCGTCGGGCTGGGCGAGAAGCTCGACCGGTTCCCAGATGAGCTGTCGGGTGGCGAGCAGCAGCGAGTCTCGATCGCTCGTGCGTTCGTCAACCGTCCGCTGATCCTGATCGCCGACGAGCCGACGGGGAACCTCGACCCTGCGACCTCGGTCGGCATCATGCGGCTCTTGGACCGGATCAACCGCACCGGCACCACGGTGCTGATGGCCACCCACGACTCCGGCGTCGTCGACCAGATGCGCAAGCGCGTCGTCGAG
>JBKJYP010000331.1:0-3052 GCA_046715695.1 Actinomycetota bacterium
GGCCGGAAGCCGCGTCTATAGATCCATCGTCCTCTGGGGTTGCGGTGATCACCGGAGCCTCAGGCGGCATCGGAGCTGCAACCGCGCGACTCCTCGCCCGTTCAGGTTGGCGAGTCATCTTGGGGGCTCGCCGCATAGATCTTCTCTCTGAGGTCGCATCCGACTCCGGATCAGCCGACCACTATCCCCTCGACGTCACCGACCCGACCTCCATCGCATCGTTCGTGGCGAACGTCAAGCGCGCTGACGTCCTCATCAACAACGCGGGACTCGCTCTTGGACTCGATCCGATCGGGGACATAGACGAGGCCGACGTCCAGACGATGTGGGAGACGAACGTCCTCGGTCTCATCCGCGTGACGAAGGCGTTCCTTCCTCTATTGGAACGCTCCGGACGCGGCCACATCGTCAATCTCGGTTCCACGGCAGGCTTCGAGACCTACCCGGGAGGCGGTGGTTACACGGCATCGAAGCATGCGGTCAAAGCCCTGACGCGCACGCTGAGACTCGAGCTTCTGGATGCAGGGATCAAGGTGACCGAGGTTGCTCCCGGGCTCGTGGAGACAGACTTCTCCCTCGTCCGCTTCGGTCACGACGCCGCACGAGCCGCCAAGCCTTATGCCGGCATGGATCCTCTATCCGCAGATGACGTCGCAGCCGCGATCCTCTGGGCCGTGACGCGGCCCCCGCATGTCAACATCGATGAGATCGTCATGCGTCCTCAGGCTCAGGCGAACTCGACCACGGTCAATAGGAAGAGCTAGGCCTCGCCCGGCACCCCCGGTGGCCACCAGCCGGTGGGCACGGACGGGATCCCCGGCCGGTCGGGACCGTCGAAGAGGTGCACGAAGTTGCGATCGCGCAACGACCCTGCCGTGTACAGCGGATAGAGAGCGAAGTACTCGCCCCGGGTCGTCTCTCTCCACTCGTTGCAGAACCCACAATCGAGCGGGAACCAGAGCCTCATCAATCCACCTTCGTAGACCCGGATCACCGTGTAACCGCCCGGGTACTCCTTCGTAGGTCCCACCTCGATCAGTGGCGTGCTGCCGGTGATGTCGGAGTAGGCGATCCAATTCCTATGTGTGTGCGAATTGACGACGAGGGCAACGTCGTATTCCGAGATCAGCCGCAGGAAAGTGCGTGCTTCCTGGATGGGGATCCCGAAGACCGCCGGCGGGACCGCGATGGTCGTCGAGTACTCGGCCACAGGGTGGTGGAAGAAGATGATCGCGCGGCGACCGGCAACCTTGTCCGCCTCGAGCCGGCGCTGCAGCCAGGCGAGCTGTTCTTCCCCTATCTCCCCGCTGCCCGACTCGAGGTTGGTGGAATCAAGAGCGATAAGGGACCATCCGCGTCGCGTCCGGACCTGGGGCAGCTTCGTCGGAGGCGCGGTCAAAGGGATCGATGGTCTGAACACCTTCCGGAAACAGTCGCCGGACGCGCCGCAGTCGGCGGTCGCCTCTTCGTATTGGTTCGGTCGATCGTGCGGCCCCCTTGCTGTCAGGTATGCACCCCGCAACCGCTCGAGCAAACGGTGCGTCGTCTCCATGTGTTCCAGCTCGCCATGCGTCGTTGTATCGGCGACCGACACGGTCATCCGCAGGTTCTTCTTGTTGATCTGACTGATGGCGGAGGCCATCATCACTTCCGCGTAAGGGACCTCGCTTCGGTACGCGGGAGGGAGCTCGTCGGGGGTCGAGGTTGCGAGGCCCGAGACGGTCTCTCCTATGTGCGTGTCCGCGATGACGGCGAACGAGAAAAGGAGTTCGCCCGGAGGCGGGGTGAGGGTGGTGAACACTCCCGGGTTGAGCCTGTCGGGAAGCCCGGCGATGCCGTTCGAGCTCACCTCGTATGTGTAAGTGGTGCCCGGCTCGAGGCTGTCGATCGTGATGTTGTGGAACGCCGTCTCCCCCGCGGCGATGATCGTGCCTCCCGAGCCGCCGGTGTTGTAGGTGACTGTTGAGTCGGCAGGCGAGGGGCTTCCCCCCTCGCAAGTCAGCCACGTGAATACGGCCGATGTATCCGTCACGGTGGTGAGCTCGACGTTGAGCGGGACCCCCGGTGGCAGTTCGTTCGGACGAGCGCAGGGTGCGAGACCCTCTACTCCGACGGCTGGGCCCGCGGTCGATGCCGCCAGAGTCGCCAATCCACAGATCCAGAGCCGCCCCCGCATGCCCCAAACATAAGGGCATACGCTCCGGTCATGAAACGTCTGTCTCTCGGATCTATGGCGATCCTCATCGTGCTGGCTGCGCTCGGCGCCGGTCCGGCCCCCGCTCAGGACGCGACGGCTTACAGGGCGGGGGACTTCGGCGTAACCACGCTCAACATCCTTCCTCCTGGCCAGGGCCGGTACATGAACTCCTTCGAGCTCATCCAGGCTCAGGCGGGAGGGGGTCAGCCATCTCAGAACACGGACCAGCTGGCGATGTACGACTCGCTGGTCCAGGGCGCCCCCGGTGTCACCCGCGAGACCTTGACCGACTACTTCAAGGACGCTTCGTTCGGCGTTGAAGACGACAAGATCGTCAGCGAGTACAGCCCGGCCGGCGGCGTAACCGTCAAGCGGGACACCTTCAACGTGCCACACGTCTACGGCGAGACACGATCCGACGTGATTTTCGGCGCCGGTTATGTGTCTGCCGAGGACCGGTTGTTCATGATGGACACGCTGCGTCACCTCGGTCGAGGCCGGCTTTCCTCCTTCCTCGGTGCGAGCGAGGCGAACCTCGCCCAGGATCGAGCCGCGTATGCCAATGCCGGTTACGAAGAGGGAGAGCTGGATGCGATGTTCCGGCGGTTGGGTGAGATCTATCCCGTGATGGGGGCCCAGGTCATGCAGGACGTCCTCGACTATTCCGCCGGCGTCAACGCTTTCATCGACGTGGGGATGCTCGACCGCACCAAGTTGCCCGGCGAGTACCCCGCCCTACAACTTCTCCCCGCCCGATGGAAACCCACGGACAGGGTCGCCATCGCGTCCTTGATCGTGTCTCGCCGTAAACGTGTGGCACGTTGAAGGTGTCCCGCTTGACGGTTACGCCGCCGG
>JBKJYP010000332.1:0-11963 GCA_046715695.1 Actinomycetota bacterium
GGGCCGGGCACGCCTCAGGGCGCCCTCGAGTGCTGGACCACGCTGTCCGCTCTGGCCTCCGTGACCGAGCGGGTGCGGCTGGGCTCGCTCGCCCTCTGCAACGACCTGCGCAACCCCGGCCTCGTGGCCAACATGGCGGCCACACTCGATCTGCTGTCGGGGGGCCGGTTGGATATCGGTATGGGGGCCGGCTGGTACGAGCCCGAGTACGCCGCAGCCGGGATCGACTTCGACCGGCCCTCGGTACGGATCGCCCGGCTGGAGGAGTCGGTCGAGATCGTGGGCCGGCTCCTCGAGGGAGAGGTCCTGGACTTCCCCGGCCACTTCTACGAGATGAAAGGGGCCATCTGCCGCCCCGGCCCGATAAAGCGGGCGGGCTCGGCCGGACGCCAAACGGAGCAGCGGGCGGGCTCGGCCGGACGCCAAACAGAGTCAGCCCCCCGCCCACCTATATGGGTTTGCGGCAAGGGTGACCGCTTGTTGGCCTGCGCCGCGAGGAGGGCCGACGGCTGGAACTTCTCGTGGCTCGGCTCGATCGATACATATAAGGAGCGCGCCGTGTCCGCGGACCGAGCCTGCGAAGCGGCCGGAAGAGATCCGGCTTCGCTACGGCGCTCGGTGGGGGCCTACATGTTGGTCGGCGAGGACGAGTCGGACTGCGTTCGCCGTTTCGAGCGCCTCGCCGCACGGACCCCGCCCGGCGTCATGCGGTCTCTATGCGGAGAAGCGGGCGTATCCTGGGAGATGTTCCGTAACAACCGCCTGGCCGGAACGCCCGAACAAGTGGGCTCGCAGATCGATGAGCTCGCCGGTTTGGGGGTCGAGGAGGTCATCGCAGGCCTGGGTGCCCTTCCCTTCCAGGTAGGTGACGAAGAAGACGTCGAGCTCGTGGGCTCGGCCCTGGCTAAGAGATAGGGGAGAACCGATCCTCTAGAGGATCGGTCCGAATAGGAGGTTGTCGATGGGTTCGATCGGAGCGCCAGAGCTGCTGATCGTCCTTGTGGTCCTGCTGGTCTTCTTCGGGGCGAAGAAGCTTCCCCAGCTCGCCCGCTCCATGGGCCAGGCCGGCAAGGAGTTCAAGTCGGGATTGAAGGAAGGCTACGTAGCCCAGCCGGTCGAGGGCCCATGCCCGTTCTGCGAGGCCGAGATCCCACCGGATTCCAAGTTCTGCCCGGGCTGTGCCCGCTCGGCCGACCAGATCGTGGCCGAGAAAGAACGCCTCGACAGCAAATCCAAAGCCTCGTAGCTTGGTGAGCGCGTAATTTCCGTCATCTACGAACGGAGATCCCTCACTCAGCGATCGGGCTAGGGGGTTAGGACTACTTTCATCGCGTCTCGGGCTTTGAATAGCTCGTAGCCCTGCTCGGCTTCCTCCAGTTTCATGCGGTGCGTGATGAGTGCGGTGGGGTCGAGCTCACCTTTGGCGACGCTCAGCAGAGCGTCTTCCCAATGTCGTTGCACGTTGGCCATGCCGGCGAAGCGGATGGTGACGGCGCGGTTCCAAGCCATGCCCATCGAGAGCTCGTAGCGCTCCTTGCCGTAGACGCCGACGACGGTGACCCGGCCCCCCTCGCGCACGCATCGCAAACAGCTCTTGAACGCGCCTACATTCCCGACCGCATCGACGACGACATCCGCCAGATCTCCACCCGTCCTGTCGGCGACGACTTGATACGCGTCTTGGTCGTCTTGGATCTGGATGGCATCGATGCCGGTAGCGCTGCCGAGGAACTCGACGCGCTTCGGATCAGTGTCGAGCAGGATCGTCTTGCCCGGGTGATAGCGGAAAGCGGCGGCGAAGCAGAACATCCCGACCGGGCCGGCCCCCACGACCACAACGGTGTCGCCCTTCTTGATCTCGGACAGGGCCGCCGCGTAGAAGCCGGTAGTGAGGATGTCTCCTCCGAACAGGGCCTCCTCGTCCGAGAGTCCGGAGAACACTCCCGACAGCGGCTTGAGGTTCACGTCGGCATTCGGGATCCGCACGTACTCGGCTTGCGCCCCGGCCAGGTCCCCGGCGGCGGGCCCGAGCCCCAGCGCCCGGCGGCTCTTGCAATGGTTGAAACGGTCCTTCAGGCACGCCGAGCACGAACCGCAGGCGATCAGGAAAGAACCCAGTACCCGAGCCTCCTTGTGGAGGTTCCGGAGGCCCTCGCCGAGGTCGGCGATGGTTCCGACGAACTCGTGCCCGATCACCGAGCCGGGCTCCATGCCGGGGGTCTTGCCGTCGAGGAGGTGCAGGTCAGAGCCGCATATGGCGGTCTTGGTGACCTTTACGATGGCGTCTTTAGGGTCGGTAAGGGTCGGCCGAGGCACCTCATCTACCCGGACCGCACCGTCGCCCGCGAAAACTACGGCTTTCATGAGGACCCGACCCTATTTCCTCCGGGGCCGGGGGGTAGTGGGGGCGACTTATTACTTATTGTAAGGTGTATAGATGTCAAACTTTCGGGAGCTCCTCCGGGAAACCAAAGAGAAGATCGGTCACGCGACCGCAGAGGAGGTCGATGCCCGGCTCGCGGCCGGCGAGACACCCACGCTTCTCGATGTCCGAGAGGACGACGAGTTCGCCACCGGGGTGATCCCCGGCGCCATCACGCTGTCGCGGGCCCATTTCGAGAGCCGCGTCGAGGACCGGGTGCCCGACAAGGACGCCGAGGTCATCGTCTATTGCCAGTCCGGCGTCCGTAGCGCGTTCGCGGCACGGACGATGCAAGACCTGGGCTACACGGATGTCAGGCATCTCGACGGCGGCATCGTGCGGTGGAAGGATCTGGGCTTCGATCTCATCATCCCGAGGGTCATGACCGCCGACCAGCGCGATCGCTACTCACGCCACATCCTTCTCCCCGAGGTCCGCGAGGCCGGCCAGCAGAAGCTCCTCGAGTCCAAGGTGCTGGCGGTCGGAGCGGGCGGTCTCGGCTCCCCGGCCCTGCTCTATCTCGCAGCAGCTGGTGTCGGAACGATCGGAGTGATCGATGCCGATGTCGTCGAAGCGAGCAACCTCCAGCGCCAGGTGATCCACAACACCGACCGTCTCGGCGAGCTGAAGGCCGAGTCCGCCAAAGAGGCCATGAAGAAGCTGAACCCGGATGTCGACGTGGTCGTCTATCCGTTCCGCATCGACGCGACTAACGCGGCCGATCTGATCGCGCAGTATGACGTCGTGCTCGACGGCACAGACAACTTCGACACCCGCTACGTCATCAACGATGCCGCCGTCCCGCTCGGTAAACCGGTTGTGCACGGCTCGATATTCCGGTTCGAGGGCATGGTGTCGACGTTCGTGCCTATCGAAGGACCCTGCTACCGCTGCCTCTATCCCGAGGCGCCTCCCCCCGAACTGGCCCCTACCTGAAGTGAGGCAGGGGTCCTGGGCGTGCTCCCAGGCATCGTCGGGTCACTTCAATGCAACGAAGTGCTCAAACTGATCATCGGATACGGAGAGCCTTTGATGGGCCGTCTGCTCACGTTCGACGCTCAGACGACCCGCTTCGCCGAGGTGAAGGTGCGCAAGGACCCGGCTTGCCCGGTGTGCGGCGATCTCGCGGCCCCCCCGGCGTCGGTCGATCCCGAGCCTGCATCGGAGACCCGGGCCGCTTCCTGAGCAGAAAAGCGTCAGAATCTTTACGCCATGAAGATCCTCGTCCTGTCGGACACCCACACGCACGGGCTCACCCGGACCCTCCCCATGGGGGCCTGGCCCTATCTCGAGACCGCCGATCACATCCTGCACGCCGGCGATGTCTGTGATCCCTCTCTGCTCGATGAGCTGAAGACGTGCGCGCCGCTGACGGTCGTTGCAGGCAACTGTGATGGTTGGGACGTGCGCGAGTGGGGAGCGGGCGATTCGGCAGAGGTCGAGCTGGGAGGGATCACCATCGGGATGGTGCACGATGCCGGCCCGCGCATCGGCAGGTGGGAACGGATGCGAGAACGCTTCCCGAAAGCGCGCGTCGTCATCTTCGGCCACTCCCACATGCCACACAACGAGGATCGAGAAGGCCTCCTGTTGTTCAACCCCGGGAGCCCAACCTGGAAGCGGCAGGCTCCCTTCCCTTCGTTGGGCCTGCTGTGGTTGGACGGCGGGAAGATAGAAGCGGAGATCTTCCCCGTCTAAGCAGGCGTGTCTTGTACGTCGACGACTCGCTCCATCCACGCGAAAGGATCGCGTATCTCCTCGAGCGAGGGCAGGTTGTCGGGAGCATCCCAGACCTTGTTCAGCGCGGCGATCCCTTTGAGCGTCACGACGGCAGCACAGAAGTTCGTGCCGGCGACCTTCGTCGGCCGATCGGTCACCACACCCAGGATCTTCCCCAGCAGAGCTTCAGCTTCGTCCCCCGCACTCTGGTACCGAGACAAGCTCTCTTCGAATCGAGAGGTGTCTCCGATGACCTCCTCCGCGATCGCGTCGGTGGCGTGGCGCGCGTAGCCCGCGAGCAACGCGTCGAAGGCCTTCACCCGTGCCAGGGCGGCCTGATGTCTCGCGGTGGGGGACACGGGAAGGATGTCCGGTGTGCCGCCTTCCATCGCCTCGAGGCCCCCGGCCTGGAGCTCCATCAGGCGGTTCTGCAGATCGGCGATGTCGATCTCGATCGCATCGACGACTTCGGTGACGAGCCCTCGCCAGTAGGGCAGTAGCCAAGTCACGGAACGAGCCACGAGATGTGGAACGGTCTGGTTCAGAGCGAACCAACGCTTGAACTCGTCCCCGAGCCCGTAATCCAAGGCGAACGAAGAGATGTTCGGGGCGACGAAGAAGAGGATGCCGTCGTCGTCACGCGGGATCGGAAGGTCATAGCGACCCATAGCCCTCGTGCTCAGGGTCCCGACCAGCGTCCCTGCTTGGATCCCGAACAGGAGCGGCGTCACCTGCGTCATCGCGGCCCCCATCCCCGCCTGGCTCCCCATCCCCCCGGGGCCACGGGGAGATGGGCCACTGGGACCAGGGCCCCCCGGACCTGCCGCCTCGCCCCCTCCAAGCGGGTCGAGCTGCCCGGTGAATCGCGAAGCCAGCCGGTCGATCACCCAACGCCAACCCGTGAACGTCGAAGCGACCCAGGCATTCCTGTCCATAACGGACACTTGGGTCGGTTCGGAAGAGGGCAAGCGCGTGTAACCCGACGCGAATACCTCGAGCTCGCGTACGGCATCCGAATAGAGGCGTTCGTCGACCGAGTCGGCGGGGGCCGCGCCCGGTCCGGAGATGGCTCCCGCTACCTGGCGGGCGATCTCCTGGTTCACGGGTCCGTCGCTCGCTGAGAGCAGACGCTGGAGCTCTCGGAAGAACGGGACTTCGCCGAAGGGGTCCTGGCTCATGTATCCATTCTTACCGAACCGTCGTTGTTACTTGAGCAGATCGGTGTCGTACCCTTACTCGTAGCGGGATGTGAAACACGCCTCCGGGCAGGGCGGTTTCGAAGGATCCGGAGGGAGTTGGACATGGCACGCCGCAGACCACTGACGGTAGCGATCACCGGTGCTTCGGGCTACGTGGCCCGGCGCCTGATCGACGACCTCTGCGCCGACGAGCGGGTCGGCCGCGTCCTGGGTTTCGATATCGCAAAGCCCCGTCTTCACGGACCCAAATACCTCTTCGATCACCTCGATGTTCGCGATCCCGCGATCGGTGGGCGGCTGAAGGGTGTCGATATCCTCGTGCACCTCGCTTTCGTCATGGATCCGATCCACGACGAGACGGAGATGCGCGACATCAATGTCAACGGGTCTCAGAACGTGTTGAAGCGCGCGGCCGAGGCCGGTGTTAAGAAGATCCTGTACGCGTCGTCGGCCGTCGTCTACGGAGCTCATCGGGATAACCCTGTGCCGCTTAGCGAGAGTTCCCGGCTGCGCGCCAATCTCGACTTCTCATATGCGGCGCACAAACTCGAGGTCGAGTATGTGATCGAGGAGGTCCGCTCCGAGTTCCCGAAGACCATGGTGACGGTTTTCCGTCCGGCGATCGTCTTCGGCCCCCATGTCGACAACACGTGGTCGCATTTCCTGGAGACGCCGCTCGTCGTCGGAGTGAAGGGCTTCTCACCCCCCGTCCAGTTCGTGCACGAGGACGACGTCGCGGATGCGTTGCGTTTCGGTGTGTTCCACGACCTCGACGGCGCCTTCAACCTTGCGGCCGAGGGGTGGCTAGAGGCGTCGGAGGTCCTGCGTGTGATCGGTCGCCGCCGCTTCGACCTGCCCGAGTCTGCCGCTTTCCTGCTGGCCGACAAGCTCTGGACGGCCGGCCTGTCCGAAGCGCCGGCCGGCATGCTCCACTACGTCATGCATCCCTGGGTCATGGACACCTCCAAGCTCACCGAGGCCGGTTACATCGCCAAGCGGAGCAACCTCGAGGCCCTGGAGGCCGCCGTGGCCCTGGCCGAGGGACATCTCCGATTCGGCCACACGAGGCTCCCCATATCGTCCCTCTGGGCCGCCGCAGGCCTCGGAGCGGTGGCTGCGGGAGCTGTTTTCGCAGGTAGAAGGCGTCTTTCCGCCTGATCCTCGATCTTTTAGAGGGTTTCGCCTGGCCGGGAACGAAAGTGTCTGTTAGCGTGCCCGAGGCGCAGACAGCAGCCCACGAGAAGCGGCCGTCTCGACGGGCGCGGCGGTTTCGACAAGTTGTGGTTTTGAACCGGAGCTCGGGGCAACGGACTGATTGGTCAAACAAAGGGGACCGCGTGGTCTATCTGGGCGTGATGGTGTTCGCAGCGGCAGTAGGGATCTTGATCCTCTGGCAGCAGCAGCGTAAGGACCGGGCTCATCTCGAGACCGTCGAGGTCTTCAGGACGAGTCTCGAATCTCTCAAGCGACACACCCGCCCCAACTCTCCGGTGGCGAACCGCAGGCCTCCCACCGCTCCACTCACCCCCTCCCACCTGGCGCCCCTCGATCCCAAGCGCCGTGCCGCAGCGAAGCGGCGTCTCGATGCTCGCAAGCGAGCCTCGGGCGATCGCATCGCCAGCTGATCCTCTTCACCTACTACTTCCCTTCTAAGCTGTCCTGATGGGTCGTGACCTCGCGATAGATCTCGGGACCGCGAACACCCTCGTCTATCAACAAGGACGCGGGATCCTCTTCGCGTCACCGACGGTTCTCGCTTTGAACAAAGAGACCGGCGCGGTCCTTGCCATGGGTGAGGAAGCGTGGCGGATGATCGGGCGAACGCCCGGCTACATCGTCGCCGTCCGTCCCCTCCGTTCCGGGGCGATTTCCGACTTCGACATCACCGAGAAGCTCATCCGACTGGTGCTGCAGCGTTCCGGTGTGGGTCGTTTCACCAGGCCGAGGGTTCTCGTCTGTGTCCCCAGCGCCCTTACCCATGTAGAGCGACGCGCCGTTGAGGAAGCGACCCTCTCGGCGGGTGCCCGTACCTGTTACCTCATCGAAGAGCCGATGGCTGCTGCGATCGGTGCCGGTCTTCCCATCCACGAACCGATGGGCAATCTTGTCGTTGACGTGGGTGGGGGAACGAGCGAGGTCGCTCTCATCTCGTTGGGCGGGATGGTGACCAACACGGCCGTGCGCGTTGGAGGTTTCGATCTGGACGCCGCCATCCAGAACTACGTCCGACGCGAGTACACGATCGCGATCGGTGAGAGAACGGCCGAGCGGATCAAGATCGCGATCGCGTCGGCTTTCCCGCTCGCGCAAGAAGAGAAAGCCGAGTTGCGGGGTCGCGATCTGGCGACGGGTCTCCCGAAGAACATCCTGATCACGTCGGAGGAGATCCGTGAAGCGATCAAGGAACCGGTGCGCATGGTCGTGCAGTCGGTTATCGAGTGCATCGGGTCCTCGCCACCCGATCTCGTTCAGGACGTGTTGACCAACGGCATCACTCTCACCGGAGGCGGCGGCATGCTGTCGGGCCTCGACATGCTGCTCTCCCAGGAGGCCGAGGTCCCCGTGCACGTGACCGAACAGCCGCTCGAAGCGGTCGTGCTGGGGGCCGGGAAGTGCCTCGAAGGTTTCCAGAGCCTCAAGTCGGTGTTCCTCGGGGCGGACCGCTGAGTTTCGGAATAGTCCTACCCTAAGGCGATGTACTTCCAGAACCCTTGGGAGCTCCCGCTCCCGCCTCCTCCGCGTCCGGGGAAGCCGCGCAGTCCCGTGAAGTTGGTCGTCATCACGACAGTCGTCGTGCTTCTTGCCTTGGTTTCGATCAGCGTGCCCATACCGATCTTCTTCCTCTATCTCCCGGGCCCCGTGCGTAACGTCCACGAGCTCGTCGAGATCGACGACGTGAGGACTTATTCATCGGAGGGCCAACTCCTGATGACGACGGTGAGCGTGGACACCGAGGTGACGCTCTACGAGGTCCTGGCCGCGTCGATCGATGAGCACAAGGACGTTGTGCCTGCGGAAGACGTGACCGGCGGTGAATCCTTGGAGGATCTGCAAGAGCGAAACATCCGCGACATGCAGGTATCCAAGCAGGCCGCCCGTGAGGTCGTATTCGAGGCCCTTGGTCTGTCCGCGCAGGGCGCGCTGATCCGGAGGACGATCGAAGGGTCGAACGCGGCGAAGGTGCTCGAAGTGGGTGACGTGATCGTCTCTATAGGCGGCACGTCCGTCGGGGGTGCATGCGATATCCGCTCAGTGATGGCCAACTATGAGCCGGGCGACCAGGTGCCGTTGACGATCCTGCGTGACGACGTGACGATGGACATCACGATCGGGGCCTTGGGGCACCCAGAAGACCCATCGTTCGCGTTCCTCGGCGTCGACTCGGCCCCCTTCGAGCCTCCGGTCCACGTGACCTTCAAGACGGGCCAGATCGCCGGACCTAGTGCAGGCTTGATGTTCACACTGGCGCTCTACGACCGGTTGACCCCCGACGACCTCACCAGCGGCCGGACGATCGCAGGGACAGGCACCATCAACTGCGATGGGTCCGTCGGCCCCATCGGGGGCATCGAAGAGAAGATCGCCGCAGCAGAGCAAGCGGGGGCCGAGGTCTTCCTGGCGCCGGCCGCGAACTACGAGGCAGCCAAAGGGGCGGCAGGCGACATCGAGGTCGTCTCGGTGGATACGTTCGGCGATGCAGTCGCATTCCTAGAAGGGCGCTAAGAGCTGATTAAGCGCAACCGCCTCGTGGGACACTGACGCGGATGTTCCAGAGCTACATGGCGGTTCCCCTTCATTTCACCATCGAGTTCCTCGGCTTCCTGACCACTGCCGGCGGAGCCTTCCTTGTTCTATCCAAACCCCCCCTGGTTCCCGGCGCCCGGTTGAACCGGATCGTCGCCGCCCTCGGGCTGGCGCTCCTGGCCGCGGCCCAGGTCCTCCACGGGGGATCGTTCATAGAAGGAGATGCCGGCGAGGTCTTGATGTGGCTCCGAGCTGCCGGCTACACGTTCCTTGCTGCTTCGCTCACTCTTGGCTCTCCTAAAGAGAAACCGGCCGCAGCGGCAGCGTTGCCGCTTGGTCCCTCTCTTGGGGCCACAGCCGGGGCCGCCACTCTCGCGGGCGTTGCGATCTATCGCTGGGTCAAAGGCGGCCCGCTCACGCTGATCCGGCTTGCGGCCGCCGCTCTCGTTCTCGCCGGCGCCGAGATGCTCATGTCGCGATCGACCGGGGCCCAGATCGGATCCGACCAGGTGGACTCCTTCGCTTATATCTCTCATGGAGCTCGCCTCGCGGGCTATCTGCTCTTAGCTTCATGGTTGTGGACCGGCGTGCGGTTCAGCATCCGGGCGCGCTTCGTTGCGTCCTTCGTCGCCTTGCTGATCACGGTCGTTCTCGCTCTTTCCACTGCCTTGACCGGGGTGATCTCGGACAATGTCGAGAGCGCGGAGCTCGACCGTGTCGAAGAGCAGGTCGCGGCCCTTGCCACCGGCATCGAGGAGGACGAGATCCAGGGTCTCCTGACCCAGGTCCGCCTGCTGCCGCAGACCGGGGAGATCGTCGATCGACTGAACAAGAACATCGACCTTCCCGATATGGCCCGTGACCTCGTCGACACGGGGATCTTCACGATCGACTTCGCGCTCTTCCGTGCGACGAATACGGAGAACGGTTTCTGGGGACGCGGCCCGGCGAGGAACGTCAAAGGCGAGCCGAAGTTCGGTCGGATCACGGAGGCGACGATCATTCGGATCCTCGGTTCCCCCGTGGTCGAAGAGGTTCTCGGGCCCGCCGAAGAAGCCGCGTCGCCCGACCAGATCGGCGACTCCGTTGCTCTACTGGCCGCGATCGACGTGCGCACGGTAGAGGTGGGAGGAGGTCGCGAGGTCGGGACGGCGATCATCGGCCGATGGGTCGATGCGTTGACGGTCGAGGACATATCCAACTCACTCGCGCCGGCCGAGGCCACCCTCGTCGTCGACGGCCGGGTCGCCGCTTCGCAGATCGATGACATAACCGGCGACGAGGTCCTCCCGCGTGATGTGTTCGCCTCTCTGGAGAGTGGCGACACACCGTCGGCCCGTCAGCAGGCTCTGGGGGGCTCCGACTACTACAGCGGATTCGCGCCGATCCGTCGTCCCGATGGCAGGGCCGTGGCGACTCTCGTTCTCTCTTCGCCTGCTGAGATCGTCGAGCAGACGCGCGGCGCAGTCACCAGGACGCTTTTCCTGGTTGCCATGGGGGTCGGGGCCGTTGCTCTTGCTCTTGCCTGGCTCTCCGGCCGGCGGATCACTCGCCCGATCCAGCAGCTGACGGCAACCGCCCGCAGGGTCCGGGAAGGAGACCTCGGTGCGAAGGTCACCGTTGAAGGCGTCGACGAGGTTGGTCAGCTGGGCGAGACATTCAACGAGATGACCGCATCGCTCATGGGTATGACGAACGATCTGAAGGAAGCAGCGAAAGAGGAATACAGGCTCAGGGCGCGTATCGAGACGATCATCGAATCGATGGCCGATGGCCTGGTCGCGGTCGACGCCGATAGAAAGGTCCTGGCTTTCAATCGGCAGGCTGAGCGCCTGACCGGGCTGAAAGCCAAGGGCGTGATCGGCCGGCCCGTAGAAGAGATCCTCGACGTTCGTGACCCGCAGGGCGAGAAGGTGGCTCTCCCGATCTTCGATCTCGTCGGTGGCTCTGTCGGAGGTGTGTTGATACATCGAAAGAAGGGCGAGCCTGTGCCCGCAGCGATCACGAGTGCGATCCTGCTGGGAGAAGACGAGTCGATCGCCGGTGCGGTCGCCGTCATGCGCGACGTCACACGGGAGCGCGAGGTCGAGCGCATGAAGTCGGAGTTCCTATCGAACATCTCCCACGAGCTGCGCACCCCCCTCACACCGATCAAGGGTTATGCGGAGATCCTCAATCGCAAGGAGCTATCGCCCGAGAAGACCAAGCAGTTCGTCCGAGGGATCCTCGACTCGACGGATCGACTCGAACGGATCGTCGAGCTGCTCGTCGACTTCTCGGCGATGGAGGCCGGACGACTGGCGCCACGATCGACCCCCGTCGACGTCACTGCCATGCTGAGCGACCTCGCCACCATCTGGGAGAAGAAGACCCCCCGCCACAAGGTGGTAACCGACGTCAAGGCGCGCCTCCCGCGGGTGGTGGGGGACGAGCGCCTGCTCAAGCGCTCGCTCGAGGAGCTCCTCGATAACGCCGTGAAGTTCTCGCCCGACGGGGGGACGATCACCCTCCAGGCGAAGGCGCTCTATTCGGGCAACGGCGACGCCAAGAGGCGGGTAGTGGCCGTCTCTGTGAGCGATGAGGGGATCGGGATAACGCCGAACGACCTCGGCAAGATCTTCTCGGACTTCCAGCAGCTGGACGGGTCCGAAACCCGGTCCTACGGGGGCCTCGGGCTGGGCCTGGCCTTCGTTCGCCGGATCGTGGAGGCCCACCAGGGGACGATCGACGTCGAGAGCGAGCCGGACCACGGAACGAAGCTCACGATCACGATCCCGGCCATCAGAAGGCCCCGCTAGCCCTCCTACCCCCCTCTCCTTTCCCGCCCTACCCCCTCCTTTCCCGCCCTACCCCCTCCTTTCCCGCCCTACCCCCTCCTT
>JBKJYP010000333.1:0-12268 GCA_046715695.1 Actinomycetota bacterium
GGGCTAGCCCCGGCCCGGCCGATACAGACGAAAGTTGCTCCGTCGATACTTTCGTCCATCACGGTGAGGTGGTCGGCGAGACCACGAAGCCGGAGGACCTAGCCGCCTCCCACAGTCTTCGATCCCAGCTTGCGAAGAGAACTTCCTCGCGTGACTCCTCCACCAGCAGGGCTGCGGAGGCGAGGTGGATCGCATCCGCAGCCCGAAGGGGATGACCCCGGGTCAGCTCTCCCGCTGCACTGGTCAGGATCTCATCTAGCTCCACGACTTGCAGCTGACCCCAACGATCGTCGAGGTTGCGGACCGCAGAAGACTCCTCGTTCGACGACAACCGCTTTTCCCGTCTGGCGCGCGCCAATGCGGCACGGCACTCGACATAAGTGATCCGTGACGTGGCGACCGTCGTGGCGGCGTCGAGCAATTCGAGGACGAGGTCACGCTGTTCTTCAAGAACGAATACCTTGATGAGCGCGCTTGAGTCGAAATACGTTTTCAGCGACGGTCCTCGGCGATGTAGTCGGATAGAGATGGCCCTTTGCTTAGGCGCGGTACCTTCCGGGGTGGGACGAACTTCTTCCCGGACCAGGTGACGCGACCATCGGCCATAAGCTTGGCGATCTGGTTAGGCACGTTTGCTGGAATCATCCGGGCGACGGGCACGCCCCTATCGGTTACCACGAGCGTTTCTCCCTCTCTCACCCGACGCAGATAGCGGCTGAGCGAGTTCTTCAGCTCCCGGACCCCCACCTCAATCATGTAGCTACAATAACAGGAAAGTAGCTACATGATCAGGAGATGACCGCACTAAGCGCGACCGAGGACGATGTCGATGCCTTCGAAGACGAGTTGAAGATTTGACCTAGATAGTTGACCGACCCGATCGGTCAAGAGATGGCGGTCGACGGATCCGACCTGCGAGACGTTCGCAACCGAGTCCTGTGGCAGGCCGGTCTCGGGTCGCTTCAGCAGAACATTCCCCGGAGCCTCTGCCCACTTCTGGTTGCTCGTAAGCGGGACGACGACCACAGTCGAGATCTGACTGGAATTGAGAGCATCTCCTTGGACAACCAGGACAGGGCGTCTGAAGCCCGGCCAGGAACCGACTGGGTCCGGAAGGGATGCCCAGACCACATCGCCTTGCGAAATCACCATTCACTACGTTCGAGAGTCCTACGCCCCACCTCCGCGATCCACGGATCGATGGACTGGTCGATGCCGGCGAGGGCTCGATTGATGGCCTCGGTCACGCTCTCGGGATCACGTCGCAACAGGTACTCGGCCAGAGCCTCCTGGAAGATCCGGCTTCGGGATTTCCCCGTCTGGGCGGCGAGCTGCTCGGCCTGAGCGAATAGCTCGTCAGGGATGGAGATTGCCGTTTTCATACCCAGAGTATAACTCATGGTCTGGGCCTAGGGCCAGGATTTCCGGCGAGGACGCCTAAACCCTGGGGTGCGGCGGCTCGTTTAGAGGGATAGAGCCATGAAGAAGCCACGCCTTGGCGGCAGAGCCTGGATCGGAGTCATCGGGGTCACGGTTGTGACTCTGCTCGGCGCGCTCATGCCCGCCTCGGCCCAGGAGCCGGGCGACCCCCACCGAGGCGCGCAGTGGGCCCTGGACGTCATCGGGGCCGATGATGCGTTGGCCACCTCGAACGGTGATGGTGTCCTGATCGCCGTGATCGACACCGGCGCGGACCTGGATCATCCCGATCTCGTAGACAAGATCCTGTACTACCCGGATGCGGACTTCGTCGAGCCCAAGGGCACGTGCAAGAAGAAAACGTGCGTCCAGGACGGCGCCCAGGACCGCAACGGCCACGGGACGATGGTGGCCGGCATCGCGGCCGCGTCGACCAACAATGGGATCGGGATCGCCGGCGTTGCGCCGGGAGCAACGATCTTGCCCGTGCGGGTTCTCGACAGGAACGGCGACGGCAACTCGGCCGCAGTAGCGGCAGGCATCCGCTACGCGGCAGACAAGGGAGCGGACGTCATCAACCTCTCGTTGACGTTCGATGCGGGCAGCGGAGTTTCCCAGCTCTTCGGCAGGCCCGAGGCGATCTATTCAGCGATCGATGATGCATGGTCGAAGGGCGCGGTTGTCATCGCCGCGGCCGGGAACGATTCGGTCCCCCTGTGCGCGGAACCAGCGCGCAACGAGCACGCCCTTTGTGTCGCGGCGACCGACTCGAACGATCTACCGAGCTTCTATTCGAACTCCGATACCTCCGGTGAGTTCTTGACCGCCCCGGGTGGAAGCGGCTTGAGTTGTGACGGGGACGTCATATCGACCCATCTGATCGGGGCCACCCGCAGCGTCTGCTCACCCGGCAGCGGCTACGAGGTCGAGTCCGGGACCTCACTCGCGGTTCCTCACGTGGCGGGCGTCGCGGCCCTGCTTGCTTCTGCGGGTCTGACCAATTCTGAGGTCGTCACGTGCTTGATCGAGACTGCGGAGGACCTGGGCCTCGCGGGGCGCGATTCGTCCTACGGATACGGCCGTCTGGATGCTGCTGCCGCGATGACCTGCATCACGACCTAGTCGGTTGCGCGCCGGCGCATCTACTTCTCCAGCAGGAACGCGATCTTGCAGTGCACCTTGTAGAGGGTGATGTCGCCGTTGCCGTCGACCTCGGCTGTGCTCCCGAGGACCTCGACCCCCGTGATGCCACGGATGGTCTCAGACGCCGTCTTGACGGCGTTCCGCACAGCGTCGCTGAAAGAGCTGGACGAGCTCCCCACCAGCTCGAGGATCTTGACCACTCCGGCCTGGTCTGCCATATCCCTCTCCCTTCTTGTGCCCTAAAACCTCAGGGGACCCTAAACTTCCCTGATGGACAGAGGGGCGGCGACCACCGCCGCGAGGGCCCTGGTCGAGAACGTCGAGCGGGTCATCAGGGGCAAACGCGGCCAGATCGAGGTCGCAGCCACTGCTCTGTTCGCCGGGGGCCACCTGCTCATCGAGGACGTCCCGGGAGTGGGCAAGACGATGCTCGCCCGGTCCCTCGCCCGATCGATCCGGGGCTCGTTCAAGAGGATCCAGGCCACGCCGGACCTCCTCCCCTCGGACGTCACAGGTACGGCGGTCTACAACCAATCGAGCCAGCGCTTCGAGTTCATCCCCGGCCCGGTCTTCGCGAACGTGGTCCTCGTCGACGAGATCAACCGGACGACGCCGCGCACCCAGTCGGCACTCCTCGAGGCCATGGATGAGGGGGCCGTGACGGTGGACGGTGTTCGCCACGCGCTGCCCGAGCCCCTGCTCGTCATCGCCACCCAGAACCCGCTGGAGCATCACGGGACGTACCCGCTTCCCGAGGGGCAGCTCGACCGTTTCGCCATCGCCATGGGCATGGGGTACGTCACCCAGGAGGTCGAGCGTGAGATCGTGCGGTTCCAACTGCAATCACATCCGATCGAGGACCTCGAGGCGGTCCTGTCGCCAGAGGAGATCATGGGCGTGCGAGCCGTGGTCAGAACCACACATGTGTCCCAGCCCGTGCTGGACTTCGCGCTGTCGATCACGCACGCAACGCGTGAGCACCCGGACACCGATCTCGGCGCGAGCCCGCGCGCTTCAATCACCCTTGTCCGCTGCGCGCAGGCACGAGCACTGATCCACGGCCGCGACTTCGTCGTTCCGGATGACATCAAGACCCTCGCTGTTGCGACACTTGCGCATCGGGTGCTTCCATCCGCGGCTGTCCGGCTGGAGCATGGACGCGCCACGGCGATAGTCGAAGACGTCTTGCAACGCACCCCCGTGCCGGTAACCGGACCTCCGGCCCCGGCATGAAGAGTGGGCGGTCGCGGCGGCCGACCCGGCAGGCGTACACGATCGCAACGATGGGGCTCCTCCTCATGCTGGCCGGCTCGACCGCTCAGGCAGGATGGCTCTTCGTTCTGGCGGCGGGTGTCTTCGGACTTGCGGGTGGATCGATGCTCGCGGGACACAGGCTCACGAGCCTCGAGGTCTCTCGTCCGCTCCCCGGCCGCACACGCGTCGGTGACCCCGTGCGCGCAGGCATCTCCGTCGTTAACTCATCGGACCGGCCCACACCGCTTGCATCGATCGAGGATGACTTCCCTGCGTTCGAACCGGTGCGCGTCGCGGTCGAGAGGATCCCCCCTCGTGGTCGTGCCGAGATCGAGCTGGTGAGAGTGGCCGAACGGAGAGGCATCTTTCCCGGGGGGTGGATGACCGTGACCTCGGCAGCCCCCTTCGGCCTGGTTCGCAGCCGCCGCAGGGTCGAGGTCTCCAGCGAGCTGATCGTCGTACCTCGCTGGGTGGATCTTCGGTCGTTCCCCCTCCTCGAACCATCGTCGTCGCCGAGCGATGTCTTGCACGAGCGCGCTCGAACGGGGGCCGGTGAGGAGTTCCTCGGGGTCAGGGAGTATCGGCCCGGGGATCCTCAACGAACGGTTCACTGGCGTTCCACAGCAAGGGCGGGGCGTCTCGTTGTCAGGGAATACGAGGAGATGACCCTCTCGCGCGTGGCGATCGTCGTTTGCGGGCCAGATGTCGGGGAGGCTCCCCACTCGGCTTTCGAGTCGTTGGTCAGCGCCGCGGCTTCGATCGGGATCTATTCACTCTCCACGGGACACCCCATAGATCTGTTCGGGGAGGAAGATGGGGAGGTGGTCCGACTCCCCGACGCAAACACGACCTCTCTGTTAGACCGGTTGGCCGGCACCAGCCCTTCGGACGATGTCGATGCCGCAGTAACGGCAGCGGTCAACCGAACGGGTCGTCGCGGCACGGTGGTGCTCTGCGCGGCCGCCGGAGCGGGAGGTGTCCCGCCTGCTCGGATCGGCGAGGCGCTGACCAAGGTCCAGCTCCAAGGGGCAAGAGCTATCGGAGTGCTGGCCGCGGCCGAGGACTGGACCGGGCATGCCTGGACCCTCCCGACGGATCTGAGAGCGGGCCGGGCCCCGGTGCGGTGGCTGCGACGAGACAAGGAGATCGCCCGGTGCCTGGAGGGCTGATCGAAGCGGTCAAGAGAGCGAACACCACCCGGGCCCCCGAGGACTCGGTAGCCGTTCGCGGGGCGGTCCTGGCGGGGGTCCTCACCGGGGTCGCCACGCTGGCTGCCGTACAGGCCGTCTCCTTGACCACGGCGTTGGGGGTCGGGACGCTTCTCCCGTTCGCCTACTGGGTCTCCTACACGCGACGCAGCAAGGACAACTGGCACATCAAGATCGCACTCTCCGTCGGAGCGATCCTCGCACTGATCCGCTTCCTCGGCCAGATCGGAGGGGTCGCCACCCTCGACGAGATCCGCTTCCCGTTGGCCGACCTCTTCCTCTGGGTCCAGGTTCTCCACAGTTTCGATCTGCCGGCGAGAAAGGACCTTCACTTCTCCTTGGGGTCTTCTTTGACCTTGATGTCGGTCGCTGCGTCGATCAGTCAGGATCTCTATCTCCTGCCGTTCCTCCTCTTCTATTTCGTCTGCGTCGTGGCTGCACTCTCCCTCGGTCATCGGTCGGAGCTAACCGAGAAGAGCATCGGTTGGGCCAAGCCGGTGGAGGAGAAGGAGCCGTCCAGATCCACTTCGGCTGCCGCGCATGAGATCGGTCGAGCCGTCGTGGCGACCGGTCTGGCCGCGGTGATCCTGTTCCTGCTCCTCCCGCAACCGAACGGGGTTCGGACATTCGCTCTGCCGTTCTCGATCGGGAGCGGCGCGGGCATCCCTGCGATAGGTGGAGGCATCTTCAATCCCGGCACAGGTTCGTCGGGAGAGGCGGCTTCACGCTTCGGTGGCGGCGCTTATTACGGGATCGACGATCGGATGGACCTCCGTGTCAGAGGCAACCTGTCGGATCAGCTGGTCATGCGTGTCCGATCGACGGCTCCCGCGATGTGGAAAGGGATGATCTTCGAGACCTACGACGGCATCGGGTGGAACGGCGGCGAGGATCCAGAAACCGTTTTTGGAAGTCCTCCCTACCCGTATCCGCTGGAGTTCAGGAGCCTGGGTCCGCGGACCCAGATCTCTTCCACCTTCTACATCGAGCAGGAGCAGCCGAGCGTTGTGTTCTCCGGCGGACAACCAGATCTCGTGTGGTTCCCCACGTCGATAAGCATCGACGACGTAGGTGCCTTGAGGACGGACTCGACCCTCTCCCCGGGTCTCGTCTACAGCGTTGTTTCGTCGCGCGGGGTCGCTAGCCCGGCTGAGTTGCGAGCCGAGGACAACGAGGACGTGCCGGCATCGATCCAACGGTTCCTGCAGCTGCCGGGCGACCTTCCAGGCCGGGTGGGGGACCTCGCCGCGAGGATCACGCAGAACGAGTCGACCGATCACGGCAAGGTGAAAGCGATCGAGCGTTACCTCGCAAAGAACTTCGAATACAGCATCGACTCCCCCGTGCCCCCGCCCGGGCGCGATGCGGTCGATCACTTCCTCTTCGATTCGGAGGTGGGTTTCTGTGAGCAATTCGCATCTTCGACAGTCGTCATGTTGCGGAGCCTCGGGATCCCCGCGCGGGTAGTGGCCGGCTACGCGCCCGGCACACGCAACGCGTTCACTGGGTACTACGAGGTGAAGGCGAGCGACGCCCATTCCTGGGTCGAGGTGTGGTTCCCCCAGCTCGGGTGGTACGAGTTCGATCCCACCTTCGACATCCCCACCGCTGAACGGCAGGTCGCCGACATCATCCCTCTGGCACGCTTGATGGAGTGGCTGACCGAGAAGATCTCGGCCCTCGTCCCCGCCGGCCTCAGAGGGGCGGTCAAGCCCTTCCTCTACGTCGTGCTCGTTGCCTGTCTGGCCGCCGGGGCCTGGATCGGTTGGCGCAAGCTGAACCCCCGGACCGAGATAGGTGCACCGGTCGTCCAACCTGCCGGTGGGGGACCGGTGACGCGCGCCTTCCGTCGTTTCGAGGGGATCCTCGAGATGAAAGGCGCCGGCCGTGCTCCTCCCGAGACTGCGGCGGAGCTGTTGACCCGGGCGGCCGACCTGTCGCGGCATGAGACGAAGGAAGCGCTGAGGGCCTTCGAACGTGAGCGTTACGGCCCCTTGCCTCCTTCGCAGGTCGAGGCGGACGCGGCGGTCGGCGAGCTGAGGCGGCTGACCGAGTCCCAACTCGACACTCCCGCAGCTCGATAGTGGCGCGCGGCAGGCACCCGCCTCGGCGGGGTCGTGGCGGCCCGCCCGCCCGGCCCCCCGTCGAACAGGAACAGATGCTCGAGCCAGAGGTCGTCGCCGAAGAGGCGCGGGCACAACCCATCGCGTCCGAGATCCCGGCCTCGCTGTTGGCCGAGATGCCTGAAGACGACAGTGCCCCCCACGACCCACGCGTCGCCCTGCGGCGCCAGATGCTCCGTCGGAGACGGAGAGCGATCGCGGTTTCGGTGCTTCTGTCGGCCGGTCTGTTCGCTCTTGGCGTTGCGGTTGGTGACGAGAAACCGCCCGGGCTCCAGCCGGGCCGCGGCGAGCTCGCCGGGGGACTGGGCACGGGCCGCCCTCTGAATATCCCGATCAAGCACGTCATCTACATCGTCAAAGAGAACCGGAGCTTCGACAATTACTTCGCGCGTTATCCGGGTGCTGAGGGCACGGACACCGGGAAGACATCGGATGGGCGCGAGGTGGAGCTCACCGAAGCCACGGATGTCCTGAAACCCGACCTCGGTCACAGCTTCTTCGATGGCGTCACCTCGATCAACGGGGGCCGCATGGATGGCTTCGACCTGGTCCAGAACGGCGAGAGCCTCAATGGCTACAGCTCTTTCAAGCGCGAGGGCATCCCCAACTACTGGGCATACGCGGACGAGTTCGTGCTCGGGGACCACATGTTCTCGTCTATGTATGGGCCGACGTTCCCGCAGCATCTCTATACGGTCGGGGCTCAGTCCGCGCGTGTGACGGGAAACAAGCTCGAGACCAACGCCGAAGGAGGCTACTGCGCCGATCCCGGCGAAACGGTGTTCCGTTTCGTTCAGATGAACCATGCTGAACGCCAGGAGGTGATGGAGGCCGAGGAGAAAGTGGATGTCGACACCATCGCGGCCTACTGGGAACAGGTTCGGGCCTGCTTCGACTTCGAGGTGTTGCCCGACCAACTGAACGAACGCGAGATCCCGTGGCGCTATTACGCGGATGACGGCTCGTGGATGAACGCGATGCTCGCGATCGAGCACATCTACAACTCCCAGTACTGGGGGCCGAACGTGGTGCCGGAGGAGGAACTGCTGGGCGACATCCAGGAAGGGCGTTTGAAGGAGGTCAGCTGGGTCGTTCCCGGGCCTGGGTTCAACGAGCATCCAGGCGGACCGAGTGTCTGCCTCGGCGAGAACTGGACCGTCCGGCACCTCAACGCGCTGATGGAGAGCAAGTATTGGAAGAACACCGTGGTGTTCCTCACTTGGGACGACTTCGGGGGTTTCTACGATCATGTTCCCCCGCCCCACTTCGACGAGATGGGTCTCGGGCCGAGGGTGCCTTTGCTGGTTATCTCGCCATGGGCCAAGCAGGGTTACGTCGACGCGACGACCTACGAGCTTTCATCCCCTCTGAAATTCATGGAGACGGTGTTCGGCCTCGATTGCATGACCGAGCGCGATTGCGGGTCGCACAACATGATGCAAGCGTTCGACTTCGATCAGGAGGCGACGCCCGAAGCGAGGAAGTTGATCCTGGAGGAAAGGGACTGCACCGGACTCCCGGCGAAGGTCGAAGAGGTCTACAACGACAAGGGTTCGAACGCGTTCAAGGCGCTCGGCGACTAACCCTCCAGCTCTTCCTTGGGTGGGATGATGATGTTGTCCCCTGTGTGCAGGGTGGTCGGATCGTCGTAGTTGTTCGCCTCCGCAAGCTCATCCCCGAGTGAGGCATCGTTGTAGAACTTCTCGGCGATCCTGGCGAACGTGTCGCCGGATTGGACCTCGTAGGTCTGGCCCGTGATCGGTGCCTCATCGGTGGCCTCGGAGGTCGGCTTGTTGGAGGGTCCCGCGGTCGGAACAGTCCGCTGGTCGTCTTGCTGGGAGAGCGTCTCGAGAGCTTCCTCTGCTTCCTCGAGGTCCTGGCGGGCGTTGACGAGATCCTTTCGGAGCTCGGCGGTCCCATCGGGGGCCGTGCAGCGCCCGAAGATGAACATCAGGATGGCCGCTCCGGCCAGCACGGCGACGCGGCCCCACAACACCCGCGGGGTTCCGCCCGGCGGGGTCGCCTCTCCGTAGTCCCAGTCGTAGGAAGGTTCAGGCTCGTATGGATCGAACGGTTGGGTTATTCGCTCGTTCATCTGGGCCACTCTAGCCAAATACCCCCAGATCTGCCCCTCCGCTCCCACTCAGGCCTGGCGGAGCCTTTGAACGAGGCGCGCGTCTAGGCGGGCTGCGAATGCCCTCACTACCCGCCCCGTCCTCAGCAGGTCGGCGGGGAACATGTTCGGGACGGTGTCGGATGCCGAGTGGTAGTCGGGCTCATCGCCGCTCCAGAGCGATGCCGCAGATATCCCGGCATGCTCGAAAGGACCGTGGTCGGAGCAATCGCAGGAGTGCTTGGCCATCTCGATCCCGAGGTCCAAGCCGATGTTGTAGAGGAGCTTGCCGACGGCAGGGGGGCCGATGTCGGCATCCGCCACGAGCAGTGGCCGCCCGTCCGCGACCATGTCAACCGAGACCGCCCCCGCGAGCTGAGCCTGGCCCTCTTCTCCCAGCTTGTTCACGAATGCCTGGGAGCCGTAACGCGAGTTGCCGTCCGCGCCGTTCTCTTCAGAGCCGAACGCAACGAAGCGGAGCCAGCGCGCCGGTTCCTTCCCCGCTACCAGGCGAGCGATCTCGAGTGTGACGGCGACCCCGGAGGCGTTGTCGTTAGCGCCGGGTGCGCCGGGGACGGTGTCCATGTGTCCACCAACGACCACGGGATACCGTCTCGCTCCCGGCCACCATGCGACGACGTTCCTAGAGGTGCCGCCGTCCACGGGGAACTTCTGGATGTTGACGTTGTAGCCGAGCGCTCGGTATTCGCCGGCGATGTAACGCGCAGCGGCCCTTTCTCCTTCACTTCCTCGAACGCGCACGCCGATCTTGTTGGCGATATAGCGGACATGATCCATCGCCAACTTCTTGGAGAAGGGCTCGAGGGCATCTTCGGAGAACGGAGCGGGGTCTTCTTGCACGACGGGTGAGGCTGCGGTGGGGGACGCCGAAAACTGTTCCGCCGTCTTGTCTTTCGGAGCGTCGGGCGCGCACGAGGCCAGAACCAAAGCAATCAGAACGGATCCAACCTTCATCCCCACTCATCTAGAGTAGCTGCGATGACGGACAAGAAGCCCGGCCAACCCCTGCCGACGGGATGGGCACAGAGGGGCGCGAAGCTCGCAGGTCAGACAGGGAAGTCGGCCGTTCGATTCTTAGGGACCCGTGTCAAGTCGTTCGCGTCGCCCGACCGCGCTGGTGAGTTCCTGGACGTGTTCCACCAGAAGACAGCTCAACAACTCGTCGAGATGCTCGGCGAGATGAAGGGAGCGGCCATGAAGCTCGGCCAGCTTGCTTCGTTCTACGAGTTCGATGTTCCGGGTGAACATGCCGACACCTATCGCGACGCTATGACCATGCTCCAGAACTCGGCCCCCCCGATGGACCCGGCCGCCTCACGCGCCGTGATCGAGGAGGAGTTCGGCAAGGAGCCGGAGCAACTCTTCGCCAGCTTCGAGGACGAGGCGATCGCTGCGGCCTCGATCGGCCAGGTGCATCGTGCGGTCCTCAAGTCGGGGGAGACCGTCGCCGTGAAGGTCCAGTACCCCGGTGTCGACCAGGCGGTGCGTGCCGACCTCAAGAACCTCTCGGCGATGACGAAGCTATCGGTCGCTATCGCACCGAACCTGGATCCCCGTGAGGTCGCGAACGAGGTGCGCGACCGGGTCCTGGAAGAGCTCGACTACCGGCGGGAAGCAAGCAACCAGGCTCGCTTCGCCGAGCTGTACGAAGGACATCCCTTCGTGAAGATCCCCAAGGTGTTCCCCGAGTACTCGCGGACCCGGGTGGTCACCCAGGAGTTCATCGAGGGCGCGCCGTTCCCCAGCGCCTATTCATGGGATCAGGCCGGCAAGGACCGCTTAGGCGAGATCCTCTTCCGCTTCTTCTACGGCAGCTTCGACCGGTTCCTGATCTTCTCGGCCGACCCCCATCCGGGCAACTACCTGCTGATGGAGGACGGCAAGGTCGCGTTCCTGGACTTCGGTCTCGTGCGCGCGATCGACCCCGGGACCCGCCAGCTCATGCTCGAGCTGGTGGTCGCCCTTATCGCGGACGATCGTGACACCGGGCGCACCGCGCTCGAAGGACTCGGCATCCTCAACCGCCGGACCCCTGAGGTCGATGCGGTGTGGGAGCACCTGAAGCTTCTGAACCTGCCGGTGATGGAGGACGGCCCGTTCAAGATCGAGCCCGAGCTCGTTCAGAGGATCGCGGCCGCCGGCTTCGACCCTCGATCGCGGGCCTTCCAGACGTTGCGCAAGATCGGCATCCCCGGGGTGATGGTGACTTTCAACCGCATGTCCTTCGGGGTCGCCTCCTTGCTGGCTCGCCTAGAGGCCACCGCGAACTGGCAAGCGATCGCCAGGGAGCTGTGGTCGGGAGAGCCGTCTTTTACAGAGCTGGGCAAAGCCGAGGAAGCGTGGATGGCGGAGTATCACCCGGACTTCAAGCCCCCGATCACGTCGGCCGTTTAGACCTCGATGGACCAGGTGTAGGAGCCGAGGCGGCCGCGGGCCTTGGCCCTGGCATAGATGGGCTCCTCGTTACGTCCACCCTTCGCGGGACTGGTGCACATGAACTCGTCGTCCGGAGACCGGCCCGGGATGCCGAAGAGGCAGCCCGGCTTGCCGTCGCGGTCGCCTAGCTGGGCGCCGATACCCAGCACTCCGATCTCACCCTCGCCCTCGAGGAAGCCGACATCCTGCGGCACCGGGACGCGGTAGGGCTGGTAGTTCTTCTTGCGAGGCATCGATCGAACCGCCTTGATGTTCTCGGCCGAGAAGTAGGAGCCGTCGGCTATGTATCCGGTTCTTTCCGTAGCCGCCACGGCGACCTGGACCTTGAGCGGCAGCTGCCGATCCGGGTCTGTCACGCCGTCGGTACCGCCGAATACCGAGCCGCCCAACGGCCCGGCGGCGAGGATCGAGATCATGGCCAGTACGCCGACCACGGCCGGCACCTGGTACTGCTGAGGATCGCCGGCCCTCTGGAGTGAGTACATGTGCTGATCGAGCCCGAGTGACCTGCGCATGTTCGCCACGAATGCAGCGCTGCCGGCCGAAGCAGT
>JBKJYP010000334.1:0-2563 GCA_046715695.1 Actinomycetota bacterium
GTCACGAGCTTGTTGGACGGCGAAGACTTCTCACCCAGCGCGAAGCAAGAGCATCTCCAGATGATCAAGGAGGAGGCAGAGAGGCTCAATCGCTTGGTCGCTAACCTGCTCGACATGTCACGCATGCGGGCCGGCGTCCTAGTTCCCAAGAAGACCCCGGCCGCGATCGACGAGGTCATCGAGAGTGTCCTCAAGAGGCTGAAGTCGAGGCTCACCGATCGATACGTGAAGCTCCTGTTGCAGGACGACCTCCCGGAAGTCCCGATGGACGTCGTCCAGATCGATCAGGTCATCTCGAATCTGCTCGAGAACGCGATCAAGTTCAGCCCCCCAGGTTCTCCACTAACTATCTCGGCGCATCGTTGGGAAGGAGCCGTCCGGGTCGTCGTTGCGGACTCCGGGCCGGGGATCCCGCAGGAGGAACGTGAACGTCTCTTCGAACCGTTCGAGCGAGGTGATGGACAGCATGGTCCCGGCACCGGGCTCGGACTTGCCATCGCGAAGGCGATCGTCGTCGCGCATGGGGGACGGATCTGGGTCGAGGACGCCCCGGATGCAGGGTTGGCAGTGGCCTTCGAGTTGCTGATCCACTAGGGCGATGGCAGACAGCCCCGGGAAGGAAAGCCGCGTCCTGGTCGTGGACGACGACCCTCACCTGCTGCGAGCGGTGGTGGCCGGCCTCGAGGCGCGGGGTTACGCGGTGGTAACAGCCGAGACCGGTGAGGAAGCGGTTCGGATCATGAAGAGCGAGACCCCCATCGATCTCGTCCTGGTAGACCTCGGCCTTCCGGGCATGAGCGGCCACGACGTGATCGACCAGGTGCGGGCCTTCACAGATATCCCGGTGATCGTTCTCTCAGTTCGCGATTCCCAGGAGGACAAGGTGCGGGCCCTCGACTCAGGTGCGGACGACTACATAACCAAGCCTTTCGAGACGGCCGAGCTCCTCGCCAGGATGCGCGCCGTGCACCGCCGAGCCGGAACCGACAAGCTGCCCGCCATGTTGGAGTTCGACACCTTGCAGGTCGACCTGGCCAAGAAGAGCGTCACGCTCGATGGGGAGTCGGTCCATCTCACGCCGACCGAGTACAAGCTCTTGGAAGCGATGGCTACGCAACCGGGCAAGCTCCTCACGCACGGCTGGTTGCTCCAGAAGGTGTGGGGGCCGGGTTATGGCCGAGAGTCTCACTATCTACGTCTCTACGTCCGGCAGATCCGCAAGAAGTTGGGTGACGACGCTGCTTTCCCCAAGTGGATAACGACCGAGCCGGGCCTCGGCTACCGTTGGATGCCGGAGCCGACCTAGTGAAAGCCATCGCCATCAAACGTTTCGAGCTCTTGACGATCGTGATCCCGGTCTACAACGAGGCCGCCAACCTTCGCATCGCGGTCGACCGGCTCCTCAAGACCGAGCTGCCCATCGCTACGGAGATCCTCGTCGTCGACGACGGCTCGACAGACGGCGGCCTCGCCACCGTAGAGGACCTCGAAGCAGATGGCCGGATCAAGATCTTGCGTCACGAGAAGAACTGCGGGAAGGGCAGTGCGGTTCGGACGGGCATCATGGCCGCAACCGGCGATGTCCTCACGATCTTCGACGCCGACCTCGAATACGACCCGGGCGATTACCCCTCTCTGCTTGAGCCGTTGATGGAGGGCGAAGCCACCGTCACTTACGGCACACGCTCGTTCGGTGCTCATACGGCCTTCTCTTTCTGGTACGTGGTGGGCAATCGGATGCTGACCCTTTTCGCCGGCTTCCTTTTCAATTCATGGCTCTCGGATATAGAGACATGCTTCAAGGTCGCGGCGACCGAGGATTGGCGTTCGCTCGGGCTCACCTCGAAAGGTTTCGGGATCGAGGCCGAAGCGACGGGGAGATTCCTGAAGAAGGGCTATCGGATCTATGAGGTCCCGATCAGCTATAAGGCCCGGACGCGTGAGGAGGGCAAGAAGCTCACCTGGAGGGACGGCGTGGAGGCGGTCTGGATACTTCTCCTGGTCCGCCTCATCGGCCGAAGGACGCTGATCCCGCGCAGGTCCGATCCGATCGGATGACCGCAGAAGCCTCGGTGACGCGGGGCAAAGGCCTGCTCGAAGGCATCCTCTCCCGGCGACGATCTGCACGCGCTAACCGCCTCATACCCTCAGCCGCTCGAAGTGGAGCGGTCCTCGATATCGGCTGTGGAACTTTCCCGTTCTTCCTCCTGAACACCGCCTTCGCCAGGCGACACGGGATCGATCAGGTGCGCCCCGATGCGTGGTCGAGCCTCGTCCCGGAGCTCTCGCTGGTGACGTTCGATGCCGAAACCGGCGGAGCCCTCCCCTATAGGAACCAAGCCTTCGATGTAGTGACCATGCTGGCCGTGGTCGAGCACATCGAGGAGGCTCGCCTGGACTTCGTCCTGAGCGAAGCCCTCCGGGTGTTGACACCTGGAGGCACGCTGGTGATCACGACGCCGCCGCCATGGACCGACCGGCTGCTGTAAGTCATGGCTCGGCTCGGGCTCGTCAGCGGTGAAGAGTTCGAGGAACTCGCCGAGACCTACATCCGGAAGGAACT
>JBKJYP010000335.1:0-8239 GCA_046715695.1 Actinomycetota bacterium
GACAACCACCCTGCGGGCCCGATCGGTGAACCGTTCGAACACTGGGCCACGCCTCCTTCTTTTTCTAGTCGCTTCTATTCCTTGTTGGGCATTCTAAAGGGGCCGCGTGTCTAAGCCTCTGTACCCCTTAGAACGCTCCGCCTCACTCAAACGTTCCCGGATCGTTCCGACCGCTCGCCGAGCCGACCGGTCCCTTCATCAGTAGGCCGGGTCTTGGCGCGGGGTGGTGACCCCGAAAAGCGAGCGAGAGTACCGAGGCGCGGCTGAGCTGGGGCCCGGGCCTCCCGCGAACAGATATCGCCAATCCTGAGCTGAGATCGTTGTTCGACCGCCCCTTGTCGACCATGAGCGGGCCAGTGGGACCCAGGGGATCGAAGGCCCGAGGGTCGAAGACTCGGGGGCCGCGTCGGGACCGGGAACCACCCATAGGCCGACCGAATCGACATCGAGGAAGACGTGATCCTCCGGGTCGAGGAACACCTCTAGGCCCCCGAAGCGTTCTCCCGACATCGTCTCGAGCGCATCCGTGACCCCGGGGGGCCCGGAGAGTGAATGGCCCCACGCCCATCCGATGGCTCGAACGGCATCGTAGGAACGGAGCTCCCAGCCTTGCGGCAGCGATCCCCACCAGTCGAAGAAATCGGAACGGAAATCCTCGAACTCCGGCACCGGGAGGTAGTGGGCACCTCGCGCGTAGGTATCTGCGGCGACCGTCCCCGCGGCCGGGACCTCCTCGGGGGGAAGCGGGGTCAGGCCGAGGTCGAAGGTTGCCAGCTGGGGATGCCAGTTGCCCGAGCGGGATGCCTTCCTGGCCTGAGCCGAGCCCTCGTAACCGGCTCCGAGGCGATCCATCTCGTTCAGGAAGTCGCGCCACCTCGGTGGATCCGCCTCGACGATCAGAGCCTGCGCGCCCTTCTGTTTCATCTCCTGGATGGCAGCCCCCATGTCCTCGTCCAGCGTGACCGAGGAAACGATGGGTCTCACACCGAGGTCGTGAAGGGCCAGCCTCGAGGCCCGCGCCGCGGTCCTGCCCCCGAGGGAATCGCTGGTAACGATGCCGACCCTCCGGTAGCCCCTGTCGGTACCGAAGTAGGACGCGATCGATCTCGCCTGCCACAGAGTTGGCGGGCTCATCTGGAACAGCGTGGCGCGAAGTAGCCCCCCGGTCGACAGGTCCCCGTAACAGAGGACGGCTGGGATCCCGGCCTCGTCGAGAGCTCCGGCTGCGGGCGGGAGCCCTTCAGCCGGGCCCGCGTAGACGACACCGGCGGTGCGCGGGTCGGCGGCGAGCTGCTGGAGGAGGCTGGTCGCGAGGGTGGGGTCCCCCTCGTCATCGAGCGTGACCAGCTCGAAAGGCCGGGCTCCCTCTTTCAACGCTCGGTTCAGGACATGGACACCGAGATCCGCGCCTTCGAATGCGTCGTCGCCTCGCCACGAGTCGGGACCCGACATGGTGCCGACGAGACCGATCACGATCGTCGTGGAGCCGGTGGGGGTCGCGACGGGGACGCGAGTGAAGTCGGGCGTAGGTTCGATCGGAGCGTCGCAAGAAACCGCGACGAGCAGGGCGACAACGCCCGGCAAGACACGCCGGAGCATCAGCTCGTCGGCGCCTGTTCGTCCGGATCTTTCTGACCGCCCGCCGAGCCGGCCGGGTCTTGTTCGCTCTGACCGCCCGCCGAGCCGGCCGGGTCTTGTGGCCGCAACGTCGGGAAGAGGATCACTTCACGGATCGAGTCGACACCCAAGAGGATCATGAGCAGACGATCGACGCCGAGACCGAACCCTCCCGCGGGAGGCATCCCGTATGCGAGCGCATCCAGGAAATCCTCGTCCGGGAGAAGGGTCTCTTCCTCCCCGGCTGCACGAGCCTCCGACTGTCCCTTGAAGCGATCGCGCTGCTCGTCGGGATCGTTCAACTCCGAGTAGACGGGAGCGATCTCGACACCCGAGATGACGAGGTCGGCATGCTCGGTGAAGCGGGGGATGCTCCGATGGGAGCGGGCGAGTGGCGAGATGTCCCTGGGGAAGCCCGCGATCCACGTGGGGGCTGAGATCTTCTTCTCGGCTACGTCCTCATAGATGGTCGCGAGGATCTTGCCGGGAGGCCACGACGGGTTGATCCCCGCGCCCAGCTCTCCCGCCGCCTCGGTCAGCTTACTGATGTCTTCCGACGCCCATATGTCGGTCAGATCCTTGCCGGTAGCGCGTTCGATCGCGTCGAACATCGTGATCCGTTCGAAGGGCGCGGTCAGATCGAGTACAGGCTCTTCCTGACCCAGCGTTGCAACAACAGCACCGGCGATCGCGCGCACCAGATCCTCCACCAGATCCATCGTCTGGTTGAAGTCGACGAATGCCTCATATGCCTCGAGCATGGTGAACTCGGGGTTGTGACGGGTCGACACTCCCTCGTTGCGGAAGCTCCGGTTGAGCTCGTAGACCCGCTCGAATCCTCCGATCAACAAACGCTTGAGGAACAGTTCTGGAGCGACGCGCAGGAACAGGTCGATGTCGAGCGCGTTGTGGTGTGTTACGAACGGTCTTGCAACCGCGCCACTCGCCACGCTCTGTAGCAGCGGGGTCTCGACCTCCAGGAAATCCCTCTCTCGGAAGAAAGACCTGATCGCATCGTTGGCCGCTGATCGAGCTCTCACCGCGACTTCGGCTTCGGGATTGACGAGAAGGTCGAGATATCGCTGCCTGTAGCGCGTCTCTACATCCGTCACACCGTGCCATTTCTCGGGCATCGGCCTCAGACAAGGAGCAAGGATGACGACCTCGGTGAGACGCACCGAAAGCTCACCTCGTCGCGTGCGGACCGGTGTTCCCCTCGCCCCGACGATGTCACCGACTCCGATCGCGTCGAACCCCCCGAGACCCTCGCCGAGGTCGGCCTCCTGGGCCATCAGTTGCACTCGGCCCGAGGTGTCGCGGAGATCGGCGAACGCGATCTTGCCGTGGCCGCGCTTGCTCATCACCCTTCCCGCCAGCGAGACCGTGTCGGACGACTCGGCTCCCGCTTCGAGATCCACGTATCGCTCTTGCAGTCCACCCGCGGTGGCATCTCTCTGGAAAGAGAACGGATAGGAGAAGGGTTCCGTCATCGTCAGCCGTTCAACTCGAAGATCGTCCGCAAGCCCTTCAACGTCAATATCGGTTCGTGCCGGTCCACGCGGTGACACTGCTCGATGATCACCGGAGCGAGACCGCCCGTCGCCACGGTACGGGCATGACCGCCCATCTCCTTGGTCACACGCTCGACCAGGCCATCGACCATGGCTGCAGCACCAAGGATCACCCCCGACTGCACACTCGTCACGGTCGTTTTCCCGATCGCGGCCGGCGGAGCGACGAGCTCCACCCGGCGGATCTGGGCGGTCGCCGAGAAGAGAGCCGTCGCAGATGTATCGATCCCGGGCGCGATCGACCCCCCGAGGTATTCACCCTTCGCGGACACGGCATCGATGGTCGTTGCGGTTCCGAAATCGATGACAACGGCCGGTTCATCCGGGAACAGTACGTGCGCAGCCACAGCATTGGTGATCCTGTCGGCCCCCACCTCTCTGGGGTTGTCGGTGAGGATGGCGATCCCCGTCCTCGTGCCCGGCTCGACCACGACCGGGGGGAACCCGAAATGGTCGTTGACCATGTCCCGTAATTCCTGGGTCGCGCGCGGGACCACCGAGCAGATAGCGACGCCAGAGATCTGCCGGTCGAATGAGAGGTCTCCGAGGGAGAGGAACTGACCGAACAACAGGGCTAGCTCGTCGGCGGTACGGCTCGGAACGGTGGCCGCCCGCCACTCATGGATGAGCTCGTCGCGGTCGAATACCCCTAGGTGCGTTTGCGTGTTGCCTATATCGACGGCGAGCAGCATGGTCAGCTCTTACCGGCCGGGACAGGCGAGATGAGCTTGTTGGTCTCATCGACCTTCACGACGATGGGTAAATGACCTTCCATCTCTGATGGCTCGAACGAGCCGTAACAGATGATGATCACGCGGTCGCCGGGATCGACCAAGAGCGCAGCGGCACCATTCAAGCAGATCGTTCCGACCCCAGGCTCACCCGGGATGACGTAGGTCTCGAGCCTGGCGCCGTTGTCCACATCGACGACATGGACCTTCTCGTTCTCGACGATGTCGGCCGCTTCCATGAGAAGACGGTCGATCGTGATGCTCCCTTCGTAATCCGGGTTCGCCTCGGTAACGGTCGCTCGGTGGATCTTCGATCTCATCAAAGTGCGTCGCATCATGCCTCCATCTCTCCATCATCTCCTTCGGTGGTTCCTTCAGCACGTCGTGTGGCGGGGTCAAGAGCTACGTTGTCGATGAGGCGAATCGTTCCGACATAGGCAGCGACGCACACCCGATAGGGGCGAGTACCGGTCGCGGGCTCGAACGTGTCGGGATCGACGGCAGCGGCATAGCCTGGTTCGACCCCCGGTGAGGTCGAGAGGACATCCCAAGCCGCTTCGGCAGCCTCCAGTGGCAGGCCGCCGATGGAATGAACGTGGTTGGCGACCTGGAGCGATCGATGAAGAGCCAGAGCATCCTGTCTCTGGCCGGGTGACAGATACGCGTTGCGGCTGCTAAGGGCCAGGCCGTCGGGCTCACGGACGATCGGACATGCACTGATGCCCACCGGTATCCGGAGGTCGGCCGTCATCCGGCGAACCACTGCCAGCTGTTGTGCATCCTTCTCTCCGAAGAAGGCCGAATCCGGCGCCACGATCCCGAAGAGTGCGGCCACGACCGTGGCGACACCGTCGAAATGCCCAGGACGCACCTCGCCCTCGAGGACGGCTGCGAGGGTTCCTGCCACCGAGACCTTCGTGAGGTGACCGGGGGGATAGATCTCGTCCACGCGTGGGACGAAAACCGCGTGCACGCTCTCGGTCTCGGCAAGCGCTAGGTCCCGCTCCTCATCACGGGGATAAGCAGCGAGGTCCTCGCCGGCGCCGAACTGCAGCGGGTTCACGAAGATGCTCATGATGACGCTCGTGTTGTCGGCATGAGCAGCGCGCACGAGGCTCATGTGTCCGTCATGGAGGGCCCCCATCGTCGGGACGAAGGCCACGCGGCGCGAGCCGGCCTTGGTCGATCCGACGAAACCGGCTATCTCCCCCGCCGTCCGGCAGACCTTCACGACCGCTCCAGGATCGCGACGATCGGCGCCATCTCCTCAGGCTTCACTCGACCGGACGCGAGTGCCCCGGCGACGATCGCCGAAGCAACCGCTCGGTAACCATCCGCCAGCTCGGGCCTGTTCCGAAGCGCCGACAGATGCCGCGCGATCGCATCCTTGTCTCCGCGCACTATCGGCCCCGTGAGCGTTGCGCCCGCAGAGACCGACTCTGCGTTATCGAGCGTTCCACGAGCGAGTGGCCCCAGGACAGTTAAAGGATCGATTCCGAGGCTCGAAAGGATGGCTTCACCTACGGCCATCACCGCGGCGATCCCATTCGATGTGGTCACCGCGGCCGCGTGCCATAGGGGTCGGTCGGCCTCGTCCACAAGAACGGGAGCACCTCCCATCGCGTCTCTGATGAGATGGGTCGCCCACGCTCTCAGCTCCTCGGAGCACGTCACTCCCCATGCCGACCCTGGGAGCCGCGCTACCCCCGCCTCTATCGAAGGGCAGGCCTGTACGGGGTGAAGCGCGGCGACTCGAGCACCTGCAGCGGCCAGCCGAGTCAGCGGCTCCTCACCCATCGAACCAGCGAAGTGCGCGTAGATCGCGCTTGGGTTGACATCCTTGGCGAGCTCGGCAGAGACATCACCGATCGAGGCGTCGGAAACACCGATCAATACGAGATCGGCTCCATGGGCAACGTCGGCGAGGTTGGACTTCCGGCAGGCAAGGAGCTCCGCGCCCCGGTCCATCGACGCTCCTGAACGCGACCAGAGCGCGACCGGTTGATGGCCACGCGCCCGCATCGTCAGGCCTACCGAGGTCGCGACGCGGCCGGCTCCCGCGATGGAGAACCTGAGGGGGAATGAGGGAAGCTCGGACGCCACATCCGCTCCAGTCCACAGGGGGTACCGGTCGTGGCGGCAATGATAGAGGGCGCGGCTCTTTCGGGGCGCGGCTCTTTCGGGCCGCGCCCTCTGACGGCTACATCAGTCGTTCGTAACGATGTCGGAGCTACCGGCCGACCCGTCGAGCCAGATCAGGGTCGACCCGTTCCCCATCGAGGGATATGCCTGGTCGCCGCGGTTGGACGTCACCGACGTTGCCTCACCTCCGGACGTCGCAACCACGAAAACGTCCCGGCCGATCTGATCCTCGGGGACGTCTTGCCCGTCGATGAAAGCGGCGATGAAGTTCGTCTCGTCGCTATAGGCGACGAAGTCCCCGTTCATGGAGACGACGGGTGGAGGCGTCAGTGTGCCCCACCAGCGGGGCGCACCGGCATCGGTCTCCGAGACGAGCGTTCTGATCCTCTTCGTGCCGAGCTTGTTGTAACGGATGGCGCCCAGGCCGTCCCCATCTGCGTCCTCGTACCAAGCCATGGCCCCATCCGCCACGCTCGGGAGGCTGAGGTTCGCGTTCTGGTTCTTCACGTTCAGGATCCCCGACTCGCCGGTCTTGATGTTCTTGAAGCCGACCGTGGGGGCTCCGTTGGTCGGCGGTTGCCACCAAACGACCCAATCCCCGTCGATCTGCGGGTTCCACTGCTCGGCCCGGCCCCCGACGATCCTCTTCGGCTTGTTGCTGCCTCTCTTCATCCAGATGTCGGAGCTGCTCCCGCTTGCGTCCTCCCAGACGAGCGTCTTTCCGTCTACGTCAGGAGCGAGTTGAAGCCCGTCGCGCGAGATCTTCCTGACCGATCCGCCGATGGTGCGCCAGTGGATGTCCGCCTCGGAACCTCCGTTCTTCATCCCGAGGTGCAGCCAGGCCACCTTGTTGCCTGAGATCGCCGGTTGCTCATCCATCAGGGTGGACGGATCGCCGCTCTCTCCGATGTCTTTGGGCGTCGTCCCGGACAGGTCCCCGAGGAAGATCTGCATCGAGCCGTCCATCTGTGTTTTGTCCCCGTAGCTCGCGTAGACGAACTTGGTCCCCGATAGGTCGGGGCCCGCGACATCGAAGTACCCGAACTCGAGGATGTCTCTGGCCAGGATGCGTGAGTCGCTCGTCGAAGGGACGCCATCCCAACCGGGGGTTATCCCCTTCGCATCGAAAGCCGCGTTGATGACCCCGATGTCACTTTCGGATGCGCCGGTGGCTTGAGCCGCGGCGATCACCGCCTCACGTCCGTCGATGAACTTGTCCAATGGCGTATGGAACTCGATGAGAGCCCGGTAGATGATCTGATCCGCACGGGGCCCGAGCGCCTCGCGGATATCCCACAGCGCACCCGCATAGATGGTGGCGTTGTCGTGCACACCCCCGTTGTCTGAATCGGTGAGCTCGTAGATGTAGTTAGCGGTGGTCCGGCCATCGTTGAGATCGCGGATGGGACAGATCCATCCCGACGGTTCCGGAACCTTGCAGAGGTCCTCTCCCACACGGCTTGCCTCGGCCGCAGACTGGGGCGGAGAGTACGTCACGTCGATCGCGCTCCCGAAGTAGTCCGCGATCGCCTCGTTCATCGCGCCCGGCTGGTTCAGGTAGACGAGGTTGGCGCTGTGCTCGATGACCCCATGCGTGAGTTCGTGTCCAACGACATCGAGATCACCCGAGAAGGGGTGGAGCTGGGCCGGGTTGGGATTGCCGTAGACCATCTGGCTCCCGTCCCAGAACGCGTTGGCCATCGGGGCGCCAGTCTGGGGGTCGGCCACATTGACCGTCGACACGATCAACATCCCATTGTTGTCGATCGAGTTCCGGCCCAGGGCTTTGTAGTAGTCGTAGGTCTGGCCGGCGCCCCAGTGTGCATCGACCGCACCGCTGTCGGTGTTCTCTCCGATGAAGTTGCTCGTCGAGGAGCTGCCGATGTTGGCCGGGGTCGGGGTGTAGTCGGTGCTCCCTTCGGCGTTGTGCGTAGAGATGATCCCGGTGGTACCCGGCCGCTCGTCGAAGAGCTTGAACTTAGATCCGGTCTGGGAAACATTGAGAGGGACGGAGACACCGTGTGAGTTCGTTCCAGTCCCTTCGACATTGGCGAACTGCATGTTGTTGTAAGCGAGTCTGACCCCGCCGTTGTGCGCGTCGATGAAGACCTCGTAGCGGGCCGGGACCTGGTAGCGATAGCCCCACAAAGTGAAGTGGTACGTGAGGACGCCGTCACC
>JBKJYP010000336.1:0-8247 GCA_046715695.1 Actinomycetota bacterium
CTTCGTGTGAGTCGATCTCACTTGCGGGTTCAGGCTCGGGTTCGACCGCTGGTTCAGGCTGATCATCCGGCTCCGGCTCTGGTTCAGCCTGAGGCGCTGCTTCTTCCTCATAGAGGAAAGGCGCGCAGTCGGGGCAGAAGGCTTTTCCGTCATCTTCGAGGGCGCGGCCACACACCAGACATTGGGGCATCGGAAAATGCTAGTTGCCCCAGGAAGGAATAGGGCGCAATCCGAGCTCCTTCTACACTTCCGCCGATGAGAAAAGGCACGCTGGGCCATGGATCCTCGGTCGGACACTGGACCGATCCGACCGGCCTGACCGGCTGCACGGTGATCCTCCCCCCACCCGGCAACGTCACTTCCTGTGATATCCGCGGGTCATCTCCAAGCTCGCGAGAGCTCGCTCATCTCGACACCGACCGCAAGATGAAAGAGATCCACGGCGTGCTGCTGACCGGCGGCAGCGCGTTCGGTCTAGCGGCCGCCGACGGAGTCATGACGTGGCTGTCGGAACGCGGGATCGGCTACGACACCCGTATCGCGCGGGTTCCGATCGTTCCGGCTGCGGTGATCTTCGACCTCGGCGCGGGCGATCCGAACGCCAGGCCCACCGCGGCGCATGGCCGAGCAGCCTGCGAGATCGCCTCCGAAGGACCGGTTGCGACCGGCAGGGTGGGTGCAGGTACCGGCGCGACCGTCGGCAAGTGGGCCGGCTTCGAGTTCGGGGCGGAAGGTGGACTCGGCATCGGCCACGCAACATGGGGTGATCAAGCCATCTCGGCGCTCGCAGTGGTGAACTCGGTTGGGGATGTGCTCAGAGATGGGCAGGTCGTGGCCGGATCCAGTGCACCGGAGCCACGCCACCCGTTCCCGCCACCACCCGAGCCGGAAGGTGTGACCAACACCGTCCTCGTCGTACTGGTCGCACCCGGCGTGAGGGACAAGCGGGATGCCCGATGGCTCGCCCAGCGCGGGAGCGACGGGGTGACCATCGCCGTCCGGCCGGCACACACTCGCTACGACGGCGACGTCGTGTTCAGCATCGGTTGCCCTTCCGACGTCACTCCTGAACTCGATGTGCTGGGTTACCTCGCGCCCCAGGCGGTCGCTGCTGCGATCGTCGATGCCGTGGGGGGCTGAAAGCTTTTCTGTCACACGGTCTCGCTATGTTCTTTCTCGGCCGCCGCCCCTCTGTCAGAGGAGGTTGCGCCATGCCCAAGAAGCAAGTGCCAGCGAAGAAGAGGTCGCCACGCTGCAAGAACTGCGATACAGCGATCCGCGTACCCAAGGGATGGTCACACGGTGCCGCCGTGCGCCGCCACTACTGGGCCAAGCACCCCGAGGTCATGCGCAACACCAAGAGTGCATCCTCGTGACCGCTAAGGATGGGTCTCTCGCGGTCGAACCCGATCTCGGTGACCTGGTGATCGTCCTTCTGGCCGGCACGCTCGCCGGATTGCGCGACCGGCTCGGAGCCGATGGCTTCCAGCGATCGGCAGATCTGATTGCGGATCTCGTGGAGATCGTCGACTGCTACCTGACCGAGGTACCGGAGCGTGACTGGGAAGCCTCTACCGCTGAAGGGTGACGGTTCCTTCGGCCATGTCACTGCCTCCATCTCCAACGGCGCGGATGACGTACGCGTACGTGCCGGCGGGGACTCGTCCTCGTTTCGAGTTCGCGCCGGCCCAGATGGCGAACCAGCTGCCCGGCGTGAGCGAAGCATCGGCGACCTTGCGAACGACATGGCCCGAACGGTCTTTGATCATCACAGTGACGCGCGCAGGCTGGGATATGTCGAAGGACACGCGTACCTTGTCCGAGGTGCCGTCACCGTTCGGCGAGAACGGGTCCGGGGTGTCCTTCACCGCCGTGATCTCTGGCGCGGGATCTCCGCTCGGAGGCGGAGGCCCGGTCGGCACGGCAGGGGCTGGAGGATCCATGCTTTCGCCCCGGGAGGGCTCGTGGTTCGGGCCGCAGGCCTCGAAGCGGAACGACCCGATACGCGTGCGCCAGCTGTCGGGGCTCGTGTTCCGGTAATACTCGGATGTGTACCAGAAGGTGCAGTCGTCGCTCGGGTCGACCGCAAGCGAGCTGTAATCCCCCCAGCGGGAGGAGGCTGTCTGAGACCCAGAGCCTTGCATGATGTCGGCCTCTCCGCGGGTCAGCTCGCCGAGCGGATCGCTCGTTAGGCGCGCCGCGTAGCGGATAGCAGGGAACATCGAGTAACCCGAAACGCTGTAGCCCATGGCGATGTTGCCGGAGTGGTCCATCGCGACGCTGCCCATCCATCGATGGCGATCGTCTGGTGAGTAAGTGCCTTGCTGATGGATGCGAGGGTCAGAAGACAATCCGCGCAGCTCGTACCACCTGATCCCGGCATGATCCGAGCCATCCACGTCGACCACATTGTTCAGAACGAGGGCATCGAAATCACCGAAGTTCCTATAGGCCAGGCGATACATGAGGACGCCTTCGCCCAGCGGATCCAATCGGCGGGTAGTTCCCAGTTGCGGGATGCAGTTGATATTCCCGTAGCAGAGGTTCGTATCGAACGCGGCAGTAGGCAGGGTGGCGGAGCTCGTCAGAGATGAACCGGAGTGGTTGTCCCATCGCACGTGGAACTCGAAGACCTCGAGTTGATCGACCGGGAAACTACCTGCGTTGTCTTCAACCGCCACGAGATAGTTGGGTGCTCCTTCGGGTGGTGGCTTCTTCCCGTCGACATCGGCCGGCAGGACGCCGAAGAAATCATCGTTGGAGAGACCGATCGGAGCCTCGGCAGCCCGACCTTCGATCATGTTCACGCGGTCGAATGCGTAGACACCTTGGGCCCTGTAGATGCCCTTGGCGGGATCGAATAGGTGGACGGTCATGTAGTAGGCATCGCTCCACACACCGAACTTCGGATAGTCCGGGAAGTGCTGGCGGCTGATCATGAACGGATACAGGTGGTACTTGCCCATCGGGTGGCCGGAGCGAGACAACGCGATGCATTGATAGAAGGGACCGCTCGGTCGGCCCGCGGGATCGAGGGCGAAGGCGAACTCGCTGATGAGCCAACGGTTTGCGAGCGCGTCGTATTGCACGATCGGGTCGCCACGACCGAGGTAGCGACAAGGACCTCCTACGCCCCTCCAGAGTGTCGCCAGGGAGGCGGGCCCGAATACCTTCCTTCCGGACTTCTCCCATACGGCGAAGGCGCCGTTGACCGCTTGGACATAGTGGCGGAGGCCGACATCGCCCACGGGATCGGGTGGTCCGCCGCTGCCGGACTGGGCTATCCCGTCGAAGTTGCGGATGAGCTTCGGAGCTGCCGCCGCCTTGGTCGACTGCGGCTGCAAGACCGGGTCCACGAAGGTCTCGTCTCCCAGGTCGATCGGGATCGAGACGGGAGGTGCATCCTCGTTCGATTTGGGCGATGTAGGGGGCAACGGGACCATGTCCCGCAGCGCGAGCTTGGTCTCGTGATCGGGAAGGGCTTGGGTCACCTCGTGGATGGAGTCGAGCGGATCGGGCACCCGTAGCGGCTCGGTGCCACGCGCGGGCAGGACCGCGGTCCCCAGTAGCAAGCAGGCGGCGATGGCTGCAGGCTTTGCGAGGATCTTCCTCAGAGACTTCCCCCCCGGGAACGTGTGTATTTAGTTCCGACCGAGCGTCTTAACTCGGTCGAACGGTTCTCCGGATGCTGGGACCGCCTCGATCACGATCTGATCACTGGACGCCCGGATCCAGAGGAAGTGGTGGCGGGAATCACATCGCTCCGAGAACCACGCCTCGCCACAGCCGTAGAGCGGGGCGCCACCTCCACCTGTGACGATATACCGGATGCCTTTCAGATTTCTAGTGACGGCATAGACATGGTCGTGGCCGTTCAGGACCAGGTCGACGCCGTGCCGCTGGAACAGTTCGGGCAGGTCCTCGAATCCAGGCGTGGATCCATGCAGGCCCGGGGAGTAGACGGGCTGATGGAAGGCCACGATCGTCCATCGATCCCCCGAGGCAGCGGGCAATGCCTTCTCCAGCCAGCGCCGGTCTAGGGCGTTGCCGTCGGCCATGACGAATCGGACCCCGCCCTTGCGCACCACGTAGTTCTTGGCGCCGCCTCGATAGCCGAAGTCGCGGTCGGCGATCTGAGCGGCGCCCCCGTCCGCCATGATGTCGTGGTTCCCGAGGGTCGAGCGGAACCGGACACCCTTGTCGAGCAGGCATGCGAACGGGTCCCGGAAGGCCGCATCGAAGAGGGCCCGGTCCCCATCCGGATAGACGTTGTCGCCTGTCGTCAGAACGAGGTCGAAGGGGTGCTTACCCCGGAACCTGCACATCCGAGCAGCGATCGACTCCTGGGGGGCCTCGCCGGTGCCGGAATCTCCCACCACAGCGAAGCTGAGGCCTACCGACGGCGATGGGGCCGGGATCTCGCTTGGGACCAAGGTGGGACTCGGTGTTGGGGTAGATCCGCTCGAGGTCGAGGCGGTGGGGCCGACCACGCCGGGATCCGAGAGCCCCCAGAACGCGGCGGCACCCAATACCACCAGTGCGAGCAAGACGCCTCTCATCGACCTTCTCCTTCTGCTTCGTCCTCTGATGGATCCGGCCGGTGAACGAGGGGGACGAACCGGGCCGGGGTGACCAGGCGCACCTGCCTCAGCCGTCCCCCGTTGTCTTTGACGAACAGGATGACGTCATCGCTGCCTCGGTTCCTCAATGGGATCACGAGTCTTCCCCCGTCTGTCAGTTGATCGATCAAAGCCTGCGGAACTTCATCCGCCGCCGCCGACACGATCGTCGCATCGTAGGGGGCACCAGCCGGCCATCCGAGCCAGCCGTCTCCGACGACGACATCCACATCATCGATCCCGGCCCGGCTCAGGTTCTCCCGGGCCATCAGGGCTAGAGGCTCGTGTCGCTCGATCGAGTAGACCTTGCCGGCGAGCCCCGCCAGGAGCGCGGTCTGGAAGCCGTACCCGGTGCCGACCTCGAGCACCCTGTCCTCGGGCCCCGGGGCCGCCGCATCGACCATGCGAGCGATCAGTGACGGCTGACTCGTGGTTTGCCCCTGTGGAAGCGGCACGGGTCGGTCCTCGTAGGCCTCCGCCTCGAGGCCCTGGGGCACGAACCGAGCTCGATCGAGACCCGCGAAGACCCGAGCGATCCGAACATCCGCCAGCGGCTCGGATGCGATCAGGTCGTTCAGGCCCTGCCGGTCCATAAGCACCCCTCGACCCTAGCCCGGTCCTATACTGGAATCGCCCTCCGGCTCTTGCTCGAGCCGTGAACCCGGGTGGACCCGGGTGGAAAGGACGGTGCCACTATGAGAGAAGGATCGGTTTCTCCCTAGTCGCGCGTTCTTTCTATCTATTACTCGGGAGGCAGATCAGATTGGATAAGGACATCGACACGCGCCCTGAGGGTCCGCGGGTCATAGCTCAGCATCGCAACAGCTACATCATCGAAGAAGGCACAGGCACAAGGAGAGCTGAAGCGGCCGGCCGGATGCTGCACCATGCCGGTTCCGCATCCGACCTGCCGGTCGTGGGCGACCGGGTCGTGCTCCGGCCCGATTCGGACGACCCGGCGATCATCACGGCGGTCGTCGAGCGGTCAAGCTTGCTCGTACGTAAGGCAGCCGGGCAGGAGGTCGTGGATCAACCGCTGGTCGCTAACGTGGATCACGTTTTCGTGGTTTGCGCGCTCGACCGCGAGTTGAACCTGCGATCGATCGAGCGCTACTTGACGGTTGCTTGGTCAGGTGGGGCGGTCCCGGTCATCGTGTTGTCCAAGGCAGACACAGTCGAAGACCCCTGGGTGACCCTCGAGACCGTCGAGAGCGCTTTCTCGGGTGTCGCCGTTTTCGTGATCGATTCGTTGAATGGAGACGTCTCGTTCGCCGAGCCCTACCTCGAACCCGGTACCACCGTCGCCCTGCTGGGGCCATCGGGGGCCGGCAAGTCAACCCTTCTGAACCGGCTCGGTGGCGATCAAGCGACGGGCGCGGTTCGGGAGGATGGGAAAGGCCGTCACACGACCGTGGCGCGCCATCTGGTCTCGCTCCCCTCGGGGGCCGCTATCGTCGACACCCCCGGATTGCGCGAGCTCGCCCTGTGGGGGGACGAAGACACCGCCGATCGCACCTTCGACGAGGTCCTCTCGCTAGCCGAGGGATGCAAGTTCCGAGACTGCGCTCATGACAAAGAACCGGGGTGCGCCATCCGTACGGCGCTCGAGGACGGGACACTCGACCAGGACCGATTCGACTCTTACCTCAAATTGAAGCGTGAGCTACGGGCCCTGAAGATCCGTCAGGACGTCCATGCGCAGAGCGAAGAGAAGAGGAAGTGGAAGAAGCTCAACACCGACGCACGGGCTCGGGCCCGAACCCGGTAACGGATTACCATGGGGCACATGGCTCACCAACAGCGGCTGGCGGTACTCGACGAGCTCTTCCTACATCTGGAAGGACCCAACACCCACATGCATGTGGGTGGCGCCGCCATATTCGAGGGTCCTCCTCCGGACTACGAGGAGATCCTGGACATGGTCCGGACGCGGCTGCACCTCGTTCCGCGTTTCCGGCAGAAGCTCGCCTTCGTGCCCTTCGCGCTCGGGCGACCGCTATGGGTCGACGACACCCATTTCAATCTCGAGTACCACGTCCGTCACACCGCTCTCCCCTCTCCTGGTGATGACACGCAGTTCCGCCGCCTCGTTGCAAGGGTGATGTCGCAGCAGATGGATCGCACGAAGCCGCTGTGGGAGATCTGGTTCGCCGAAGGTCTCGGCGGCGATCGCTTCGCTCTCATCTCCAAGACCCACCACTGTCTGGTCGACGGCGTGTCTGGAGCCGACATCATGTCGGTCTTGCTCGATCTCGGGCCGGAGCCCCAGAAGATCGAAGCCCAGCCGTTCAAGGCCGACCCCGAGCCAACCGGTGACGAATTGCTGATCGACGCACTGCGTGAACGGCTAACCTCCCCGGCCGAGATAGTGCGTTCGATCCAATCGACGGTGCTCGACCCGGCCAAGCTGCCGAACCGCCTGGTGCAGTCCGCCAAGGCGATCGGTGCGTTCGTCGGGGGCACCCTGGATTTCGCTCCCCCCTCGTCTATCAATCAGCCCATCGGTCCGCATCGTCGCTTCGAGTCCGTGCTCGTCGACCTCGACGAGGTCAAGCGGGTCAAGAATGCACTTGGCGGAACGGTCAACGATGTCGTCCTCGCCATCGTCGCCGGCGGTTTGCGGCTCCTCCTCAAAGGCCGCGGCGAGCGACTCGACGACCTCGAGCTCCGGGCGATGGTCCCGGTTTCGGTGCGCGCCGAAGCCGAACGCGGCAACCTCGGCAACCGCGTCGCCTCGATGTGGGTGCCGCTGCCCGTCTATGAAGCCGATCCCGAGAAGCGTCTGCAGATCGTTCACGAAGTCATGAAGGATCTGAAGTCCTCCGGGCAGGCGGTGGGAGCTCAGCTATTGACCTCACTCGGCGAATACGCGCCGCCGACGATCCTGGCCCAAGCCTCACGCCTCGTGTCGCGCCAGCGGGCCTACAACCTGGTTGTCACCAACGTCCCCGGCCCCCAGATCCCGCTCTACACGATGGGGCGCCAGATGACGGAGGTCTATCCCGTGGTTCCACTGATCGACAACACCGGGATAGGTATCGCATTGCTCTCCTATAACGGGACGATCGGCTTCGGCCTCAACGCCGATTACGACACGGTCCCGGACATCGGCGTGCTGGCCGAAGGGATCGAGAAATCACTCGCCGAGCTCAGCTCGCGCATCCCGACCTCATCGACTTGATCAGAACGCGCCAATATGGCGCGTTCTGATTAAGTCGGCGGGTTAGTCGGTCTCGACTCGCTCCGTTAGGTACATGTCGAGGCGCCGGTTGGCTTCGATGGCGCGTCGCTCGAACTCGTCGTAACGCCCCGCTGCTGCCAGCGCTGGCTCGAATACCGAGCCGGCGAGCCCGGCGATCTCGGCTCCTGCATCGAGATAGCTCAGATAGTTCTCGGCCGTGACGCCACCGGAGACCCAGATCGGCGTTTCGCCGAGGGGGCCGAGGATGTGCTCGATGTAGTCCGGGCCACCCAGGCTCTCGGCCGGGAAGACCTTGATCCAATCGGCCCCCGCGCTCCGCGCGGCGAAGATCTCCGTCGGAGTCGATGCTCCCATCGATACCGGTAGGGACAAGCTGTGGGCAGCTTCGACGACCTCGGGGATGACGACAGGCGTCACGATGAACTC
>JBKJYP010000337.1:0-6627 GCA_046715695.1 Actinomycetota bacterium
CTTCGTGCCCATGGTCAAAGGCACGAGCCACATGGCCTTGGGCGGCCCGCCGCTCGTCAAAGCCATCGTCGGCGAGGACATCACCGCGGAGGAACTGGGCGGCTCCAAGGTCCACACGGAGGTCTCCGGCGTGGCCGACCTCGAAGTGGCCGACGACGCCGCGTGCATCGACGCCATCAAGGAGTACCTGTCCTACTTCCCGGGGTCCAACCTCGAGCAGCCGCCGATCCTGCCGAGCGACGACCCCGCCGACAGGATGGACGAGGCGCTGCTCTCCATCGTGCCCGACAGCGCCCGCCGGGCCTATGACATGAAGAAGGTCATCGCGGCCATCGTGGACCGCGGACACTTCTTCGAGATCAAGCCGGGCTGGGCGAAGAACTTGATCACCTGCTTCGCGCGCCTGGGCGGCCGCCCCGTCGGCATCGTCGCCAACCAGCCCATGGTGCTGGGCGGGGCGCTGGACGTGGACTCGGCTGACAAGGCCGCGCGCTTCATCATGCTGTGCGACGCCTTCCACATCTCCCTGGTGTTCCTTCAGGATGTGCCGGGCTTCATGGTCGGCTCCAAGGTTGAGAAGCAGGGGATCATCCGACACGGCGCCAAGATGCTCTTCGCGGTCGCCGAGGCGACCGTACCCAAGGTGACCGTCGTCATGCGCAAGGGATACGGCGCGGGTTACTACGTGATGAACGGCCGAGCCTATGAGCCCGACGTGATCGTCGGGTGGCCCACTGCGGAGATATCGGTCATGGGCCCCGAGGGGGCCGTCAACATCATCTTCCGGAAGCAGATCGAAGCCATGCCGGAGGATCAGCAGGAGGCGGCCCGCAACAACATGGTCGCCGTGATCCGTGAGCAGATCTCGCCTTACGTGGCGGCAGGCTGGTCCTTCATCGACGACGTCATCGATCCCGCAGACACCCGCAAGGTGATCTCACATGGGCTCGAGTTCTCAGTGACGAAGACGGTGGAGCGTCCCTGGCGCAAACACGGCGTCCTCCCGGTGTAATGCCGCCTCGTTCTTTCCGCAATAGATAGCGCTTTTCGTACATAGATTACGCAAAGAACGGATCTAGGGAGGCTGAGATAACGTGCCGTCGATGGATGCTTGCGTCATCACCTGCGCGATGAGCGGGATCGCCGCCAACCGGGACCAGCATCCCGGCATCCCCTACACACCCGAGGATTACGCGGCCGAGGCTCGGCGTGCCGCCGATGCCGGCGCCAGCGTCCTGCATATCCATGCCCGCTACCCCGACGATGGCACTCCGAGCTTCCGCGTCCAGGAGTACCGGGCGATAACCGAGGCGATCCTGGCCGAGGTGCCGGATGCCGTCATCAACTATTCGACCGGAGCCGTTGGCGTGCCGATCGAGGAGCGTGTCCATCAGATCACCGAGCTCAAGCCGGAGCTGGGTGCCCTGAACATGGGCTCGATGAACTACGCGAAGTACTCCGAGAAGCGAAAGGCACTCGTCTTCGATCTCGTCTTCTCCAACCCGTTCTCCGACATCACGTATCTCTTGGAACGGTTGAACTCGGCGAACGTCAAGCCTGAGTGCGAGTGCTTCGACACCGGTCACATCGGAAACGTCTTCCCCCTGATCGACATGGGCCTGATCTCGACACCGATCCAGTTCTCGTTGATCCTCGGTGTGCTCGGAGGGGCTCCACCGGACGCCCGCACACTCGCCCACATGGCCTCGCTCTTGCCCCAGCCGAACACGTGGGAGGTCATCGCCATCAGCCGCAAGCAATGGACCCTCGTGTCGGCTGCTGCATCGCTCGGCGGGAACGTGCGTGTTGGCTTAGAGGACAATTTCTATCTACCGACAGGGGAGATGGCGGGTTCCAACGGAGACCTCGTCGACGCAGCGGCACGGTCGGTCCAGCTCTCCGGTCGCACGGTGGCGTCCCCGTCTGAGGCCCGTGCGCTTCTGTCGCTCCCCGACCCACCCGACCGCAGCGCATTCCAGAAGGAGGCAGCTGCAAGATGAGCGAAGAAGTTCTTGCGGAGATGGTGGCCAACGTCTGGAAGGTTCTCGTGTCTGCCGGTGACGAGGTCGCCGAGGGAGACACCCTGTGCATCTTGGAATCGATGAAGATGGAGATACCGGTCGAAGCGACGGCTTCCGGGAAGGTGTCGACCATCAACGTCACCGAGGGTGGCCTCGTCCAGGAAGGCGACATCATCGCCGTCATCGACTGACATGCCGCTGGTTCAAACAAGCAACGAAGGCTCGATCGGTTATCTCCACCTCACTCGTCCAGAGGCTCGCAATGCCCTTTCTATCGAGATGTGCGATGCGATCGCCGATGCCATCACGATCCTCGATGCCGACCCACTCCTGCGCGCGATCGTCGTTCATGGCGACGGCCCGACGTTCTGCTCCGGCGCCGACTTCGCTGCTGTCGGCGGGCCGGACGCCCCTGCTTTCCTGATCGCTTTCGAGCGCATGCTCGAGACCGTCTGGACATCGCGACTCCCGAGCATCGCGGCCATCCAGGGGGCCGCCCTCGGCGGGGGGTTCCAACTCGCAACGGTGTGTGATTTCCGCCTGGCCGAAGCCGACGCCAAGATCGGCATCCCCTCGGCGCGTCTCGGTGTCGTCGTCAACTTCGAGAACATCGAACGTCTAGCACTTCTCGCCGGGCCGACCACGGCGCGCGAGATGCTGGTCGCGGGACGCATCTACACAGGCAAGGAGGCGGCCGACAAGGGCCTCGTCTCGCTTGCTCCGGGCCGGGCCATGGAGGCGGCGGAAGCGCTCGCATCCGATATCGCAAAACTCGCTCCCAACTCGGTGCAAGCCTCCAAGCAGGCCCTCATCACGATCGCCCGCTCCATCGGAGGAACGAGGGCGGTTGACCCGAAAGGTGCCCAAGCTCACGACGAGCGCGTCGCGGCCGCTTACTCGAGTCCCGACCTGGCCGAAGGGCTAGCCGCGATGGCAGAGAAGCGCCCCCCAACGTGGACAGGCAACTAGGCCGAACTTCAGAGGGGTTGGCGGCCGGCGAAGCCTTCGTCACGGGAGTGCCAGTAGGCGACCTCGGGTTCGCCCAGGCGCCAGCACAACCAGATCGGCTCACCGTCTCGTTCGGCCGGGAAGTCGATCAGGCCGGTGCTGATGTCGCGGACCTGGATCTGCCAATCGTTGAGCCGCTCTATCAGCTCGCCCACGCGAGCGAGCGTGTTGGCCCACTTCTCTCTCTTGGCCGACCAGCCGTTGCCGGTGGCCGAGGTCGAGATCGCCTCTCGCGCCTCGGCTGCATCTTCCCAACGCTCTCGCAGCTCGACCAGGGTGGGGGATAGGTATGGGAGGAGGTCATCGGCTTCTTCGACGCTGTAGAGCTTTTCCTCATCAATCATGCTTGGCGTCCGGCCCAGGCCACCCGCTTCACTCCGTGACTTTCTGCAGGAAGAAATCTCCGACCACACCACCAACGACGCGGGCTTGAGCTGATGCGCCGCGCCTGTCGTAGGGGACCTTGCGGTTGATGATCGTGAATTCTGGACCCGTCGCTTCGATTATCGCGTAGGAAGCGTTGGGCCCGTCTGCCGGCATACCGACCGAGCCCGGATTCATGACCGTCGTTCCGTCGGCGAGACGCCGGACGAACGAGTGGTGTACGTGCCCGAAGATGACCAAGGCCGCCACGGCCTCGTACTCCGCGAACTCTGCCGACGATGCACCCGGGCCCGGCGCGAAGAAGGGTGAGTTCGGGGTCCCGTGCACCATGAGGATCGACCCGGGCCCCGAGTGCCCGATAGGCAATCCTGAGAGCCAAGCCGCGTCATCTGGGGAGATGTTGTGACCCGCGGCCATCTCTTGTAGCCATATCCGCTCGGCCTCGTCCTCGACGGTCTGGGGATCTCCGGTGATCCAGACATCCGTGTTCCCCTTCACAGTCGGCCACCCGGCATCTCGCACGCGGGCGATGCATTCCGAGGCCCAAGGCCCCCCGAACGCGAGGTCCCCGGCACACCAGATCTGGTCCACGCCCCCGGCCTCGATGTCGGTCATGACGGCATCGAGCGCCAGCAGGTTCCCATGTATGTCCGATACGACGGCTACACGCAAGAACGATCCTTTCTCCTTCGCCCGTAACATCGTGGCATGGCGACCCTAGCGGAGCGCATCCAGAAGATCTCTGATCTGAGCCGAGCCGATGCCGAGCACCTGCGGCGACTTTGCTCGGCTTGGCAGGTGCTCGCCGATCTCTCTTTCTCCGATCTCCTCCTCTACGTTCGCGTCGCAGGCCAGGAGGCCTTCCAGATAGCTGCCCAGCTGCGCCCCTTCACATCCCAGACGCTCTACCCACAAGACATGGTGGGAACCCAGGTGACGCAGCCGGAGCAACCGATCGTCGAGCGTGCCTGGCGCGAGGAGCGGATCTGGGCTCAGGACGACCCCGTCCTCGTCGACGGCATCCCGATCCGGATGGACGCCGTCCCGGTCCGGCGGAACGGACACGTCGTCGGAGTGATCACTAAGGAAGGAAGCCCCGCGACCTCGCGTCGTCCGGGCCGCCTCGAGCAGGTCTACTTGGACGCGTCGGAGCACGTCTCTCGCATGATCCGTGACGGGGTGTTCCCGTGGCCGGACACGCCTCCGGGGGAATGGCCGCGAGTCGGCGACGGACTATTCGTGCTCGACCCCATCGGCTCGGTGACATGGGCTTCACCCAATGCACTGTCTTCTCTGCGGCGTCTCGGTGTGGCTCAGAACTCTCTCGGTCGCAGGCTCGACGAGCTCGGATTGGGCCAAACCCCGGTTGCCGAAGCGATGAACAGATCGATGCTCCTTGACGGAGAGATGGTTCGAGGGAACAACCACATATTCCTGAGGGTCATCCCGTTCCTCGAGAACTCCGATGTCATCGGCGGGATCGTCCTCGCGAAAGATGTGAGCGAGATCCGCCAGAAGGAGCGCGTCATATCTGTGAAGGACGCAACGATCCGAGAGATCCATCACCGCGTGAAGAACAACCTCCAGACGATCGCCAGCCTGTTGCGATTGCAGGGACGAAGGTTGACATCCGACGAGGCCAAGGCAGCGATCGAAGAAAGCGTTCTCAGGATCGGCTCGATCGCGCTGGTCCACGAGACCCTGTCCGAGGATCCTTCGGACGTCGCAGAGTTCGGCGAGGTCGCAAGGCGCATCTCGAGGATGGTCTTCGAGGGACTCACGCATCCCGGCCGCCAGGTCGAGATAGCGGTGAGCGGGACCGCCGGGCCTCTCGGCGCTGATATCGCGACCCCACTTGCAGTGACCCTCACCGAGCTCTTGCAGAACTCGCTCGAGCACGCATTCGCCGACAGGTTGGAGGGGAAGATCTGGGTCGAGTTGAACAGGGGCCCGGTGTCGCTCTCGATGGTCGTGCGCGATGACGGGGTAGGCATATCCAAGGACGTGCTCGAGGGATCCCGTCTGGGCCTCCAGATCGTGCGTTCGCTCGTAGACGAGCTCGGCGGAACCTTCTCGATGGACGGGACCGATGGAACCGCGGTTTCGATAACGGTTCCCGCTGCCGCCCTCGCCCCCTGAGGTCGCTAGGTGGTCTGGGTCGGGGTTGGTTCCGGCGTCGGTTTGGGCTCGGGCTTCGGTTTGGGCTCCGGCTCGTTCCCGCTCTCGGGTTCTGACGAGCCCTCCGGTTGAGGGGTGCCGGCCGGCGTCAGCACCGGCTTGGGCGACCCAGCGGGCTTCCCGTCTCCCGGTGAGGGGGCAGGAGTGACCGAGGGATAGATCACCTGGACCGGATACGGGCACTGTTGGGTCGGCACCAGCTCGCGCAGCATCCGGCGCTTCTCACCCGGGCACCAGCGAGCGGCTAAGAGCCCGGATATGGGATCGATCTTCACCGTGACGAGCTCTCCAGGGGGGAGGGCGAACTCGCGGGGTGGCAACCCTTTGTGCGCCACGAGCATGAAACGTTTCCAGATCTCAGCGGGGAAGGTCCCGCCGAGCACTCGGATGCCATGGACAGACAACATCGGGACGCGGCCTTGTGGGTAACCGACCCAGACGGCGGTCACGAGATCAGGCGTGTAACCGACGAACCACGCATCGGCGTAATCGTTCGTCGTGCCCGTCTTGCCGGCGGCAGGACGACCGATCTGAGCCCTGACGCCGGTGCCCCTCTCCAAGACCCCCTCGAGTGCTTTGCTGATGAGGAACGCATTCCCCGGGGCGATGGCCCGCTCCACCCTCTTCTGAGAGGGCCGCAGCTCGTCTCCTGAGGGCAGGGAGATCGTTCGGATCGTGGTCGGCTCTAGCGCCGTCCCGTGGTTGGCGAGGGTTGCGAACGCAGCGGCCATGTCGAGAACGCTGACCTCGGCTGAGCCCAGCGCGATGGACGGATAAGACGGCAAGCGGGACCTCACGCCCATGAGGTGGGCTTGGTTGACGATGGTGGAGGCGCCGATCTGCACGGCGAGGCGAGCGAACACCGCGTTGACCGAATCGACGATCGCTTCCGTGAGCGGGATGAAGCCCCCGCCCCCGCCCTCGTTGTTGCCCACCGACCAGGTAGACACATCGTCGAACGTGAATGTGATCGGGCTCGAGTCGTAGTTGGCGTCCAGAGATATCCCTTGCTCCAGGGCTGCCGCCAGAACGATCG
>JBKJYP010000338.1:0-3398 GCA_046715695.1 Actinomycetota bacterium
AAAGGAGCGAAGGATCCGGGATCCACCCCGGCGACCTCGAAAGGTATCGCTCGGCCCCCTCCCGGAGCATCCAGTACCGCGCCCGTCGACGACACCGTCTTGTCGAGCCATTCGACATGAGCGGCCACCCTGCTGATCGCGCTCACACCAGACAGGTTGAGGAGCCGCTCACCGAGATCGAGAGGCAGCCCTCGAGGTGAGGCCACGAGCACAACGGCGCGCTCCGCGGCCGGCTCTCTCGTCGGTTCAGACGATGGCAGAACCGTTACCGTTCGCTCCTGAGCCGGTGGGTGATCGGCACCCGAGACAAGCGCCTCACCGCCGAACGCCGTCACGATGCCGACGAATACGCCGGCGACTATCGCGGCGAAAGTTCTCACAAGAGGTCCTGGGCGACCGACATCGCTGTGTCGAGGTCGAAGGAGGGCACCAGTATGGAGACATAGGTGCCGTCATCAACGAACTCCAGCTCGCCTCTCTCTACAGACCACCTCGCGCTGACGTCGCCCACTCGGACGACGACCGGCTCCTCGGAGGTGGGGGGCAGAGCACGATCGGGGGTCTCGGTGATCAGTATCCATGTGGCGTCCGTTTCGAACTGCTGCGGCCGAAGATTGATCGACAGCGAAGTGGCATCCGCACCTCTCTCGGTGATGAACACGCCCGACACCCGATAGCCCTCAGGCAACCGGGTGGGGAAACGAGCGAAAGCGAGATCGCTTGCTTCTTCGACGGTCGCTCGTCGCGTGCCCGACCCCCGGGCATCGATCGCGTTTCCCGGCACCCCCATTGATCTTGCGATCCGCAATAGTTCTGCACGCGACAGGTTGGACTCGAGTCGTAGCCGGGTTCTGCCGTCATACGCATCGATCCGCCTAAGGTGACTCGGTCCTGCAGGCGTGTAATAGAGAACACCTTGGTCGGTGCGAACCTCCTCGGCGCCCACGATCTCTGCGAGAGGCACCATCACGTTTAGCGAACGCGTCACTTTGAGCCACGCTAGTCCCGCGGAGTAAGACGCGACCTTTTCACCTGAAACACTTACCCCGGAGCGATACGGCTGCAGGCCTCCCACATCCCGCGGGCCTCGGGGAACGGGCTCGAACGTCCCAGACTCCCGGAACCCTCCATCGGTCGAAAGACCCGCCGAGCCGGCGACGCTCGGAGTCACGTTCCCGACCTCGTGGATAGCGCCCTCTACGGTGGCTGTCAGGACCAACTCCCCGGGGACATCTATCAGCCCGGAGCGAGCCGCCCAGATCGCTCGGTCGTCGGAACTTGCGGCGTGGATCGTGAAACGCAATGGGAACCAGGTGTCTGTGTCGAGCCACACTGTCACCTCGTCCGTTGGATAGAAGGCTCGCCACACGGAGAATGGGTCGAGTGAACGCACGAGCGGCGTAGCCACGACGAAGGGCACCCGCACGCCGAAAGCCCGTTGTCCCTCGATCACTTTCTCGCCGAGTCGATCGAGCCCAGGTGCGGATGCGATGGATTCCAGCGGCATGATGACATCGGTAGGCACGAAGGCTGTCCCGTCGAAGGGCTGACGGTTGAAGTGGGAAACATCGGCCACGTTGTTGGGACTCGAAGATCGCCATCGGTGGGCACCGGCCACCAAGCCGTAGTCCTGCTCGACGTATGAGTCGTCCTCTGGGGTGAGATCATCGACCTCTAGTTCGAACCGCTCCGGAGGAGTGAAGCCGACCTCAGCGCGGAAATGCCTCTCGGTGACTTCGCTGCTCCAGTTCCTTTCGACCACATCGAACGTCGCGGAGTACCCCTCTAGACCGCGCGCCGCCGCCCTTATCTCTCGCGCTATCGACGCGGCCTCCGCCCTGTTCGGGGGAGGTCCGCCGATCCAGGTCGAGCCCCACAGCAGCACGATCGTTGCCGCGGCAGACACGAGGGCGGTCCTTAGGTGATGCAGGCCTGACTTCTGTGGCTCGATCGTTCTGGTTCCTACGCGTCCCAGGATCTCTGCGGTCAGGTCCGGGACCGGCTTCGCAGATTGGAGTCGGATCGAGCGCGCGAGTATCTGCAAGGAACCCTCGAAGCTTCTGCAGGCCGCACAGGTTGCGAGATGTTCCTCGATAGTAACGGCATCCAGAGTTGTCTCCTCGCCATCCGATAGAGCGGAGATATCGATCTGGACAAGCTCGCAGTAAGGATCAGTCTTCACGGCCAATCCCCATCCCCTGGGTTCCAGGACCGAGTGCTTCGATCAGGTTGCTCCTTGCACGGAACACCCTGCTCTTCACGGTGCCTACTGGCACACCGACGATCTTCGCCACCTCCGCGTAGGTCATCTCGAACATGTCGACCATCACGAGAGGCTCTCTCAGCTCGAGAGGCAGGAGGGCGATCGCCTGCTTGATCTCGAAACGCAAGCCGACATCTCCCTGGTTCCCGGGCCTGGTTCCCGACAACCTCTCTCTGACCTTGGTTTGGCGTTCGGCAGACTTCAAGGAGTCGAGAGCACAGTTCCGCGTGATCGAGTACAGCCATGTGTTGAACTTCGCATCGCCTTTGAAACGAGGCAGAAAGCGGTACACACGTACGAACGTTTCTTGGACGACGTCCTCCGCCAATCTCTCGTCCCTGACGATCTGCACGGCCAGTCTCCACACCTCGGGCTGATAGAGCCGAACGATGGATTCGAACGCGGTGATATCGCCGCGCTGCGCGGCGAGCATCGTGTCTGGGTCGGGGTCTCGCATCCGCGACTCCATCCTTCCATCTCATCTCAATAGGACAGGCCGGGGAGCAGGAAGGTTCGGAACCTCCTGAACCTTCTCGGTGTACCAGCAGTCGTACGGAGTGAGATGGAAACCAAGACGAGGAGAACGCGATGAGAAAAAGGGCTGCCCTTCTAGCGATCCCCGCCCTCTGTGCCCTGCTCGCGGGCACGGTAGCGGGCGCCCGTCTACTCGGCTCCACCCCAGCCGCAGGCTCTCCCGTGATCCCCGCCCCCCTGACCGACCAGTCTTTCCTACTGCTCGCCGGCGCCGATGGGGTCCGGTCGTTGGACACGCTGACCGGGGATGTCCTTGATCTGGGCGGACCGGGGTTGGTGGCGCCTGGATCGGGAGATGTGATCAGCGCGACGGTCGAGAACAGCCGAACGCGCGTCACGACAACAACACTCGTCGGGATCACGCGGGTCATAACCCAGATCGAGGGAGCCTTGACGGCGGATGTCGTCTCCGGTTCCGGGCGACTGGTTGCGCTCACACGACCCCGGGGTGAAGGAGCCACGCCATGGGTGCCTGATGGGAGACGCCGCAGCAAGATCGTCGTAGCGCCGGTCTCGGGTAGATCTTCTTCCAGCTTCGATCTCGCGGGCAACTTCCAGCCTGAAGCCTTCTCGGTTGACGATCGAACGCTCTTCCTCATCG
>JBKJYP010000339.1:0-6894 GCA_046715695.1 Actinomycetota bacterium
GCTTCTGGCTGACGCTCGAGCAAGCCGTCACCTTCGTACTCAACAAGACACAAGAGATGGAGGGCGGCGAGGTCTTCATCCCCAAGATCCCCAGCATGAAGACCATGGACATCGCCGATGTGATCGCGCCCGACGCCAAGCGGACGTTCATCGGGATCCGCCCCGGAGAGAAGCTCCACGAGGTCCTGCTCACCGAGGAAGAATCTCGTCACTCGGTCGAGCGAGACGACTGCTACGTGATCTATGGTTCCACCGACGATCTAGCGGGGCGGGGCCAGGGTCTGCCGGAGGGGTTCTCCTACCGCAGCGACACCAACGATGTGTGGCTCACTCAGGATGACTTCCGCACGCTTCTTAGCGAGTAGACGATGACTAAGCCATTCATCGTCACGGCCAGGCTCGAACTCCGTCCTCTCGCAGAGGATGATGTCGACGGTCCATACCTCGAGTGGTTCAACGATCCCGAGGTGTGCAGGTTCAACAGCCACTACGTCTATCCCTACACACGGGACCGCGCGCTCGAGTACATAAAGAGCCTCCAGGGGAGTCCCGACCTCGTTCTCGCTGTGACTATGGGCGGCAGCGGCAAACACATCGGAAACGTTTCACTTCAGAGCTTGAGCGCGGTACACCGTAACGCCGACTTCGCGATCGTGATCGGCGACAAGGGCGCCTGGGGTAACGGCTACGCACTTGAAGCGGCTACCGCGATCGTCGAGCACGGTTTCGAGGCGATGAACCTCAATCGGATCAGCGCCGGGACCTCGGTCGAGAACCTCCCTATGAGGAAGTTGGCGGAGAGCCTGGGGATGGCCGAGGAAGGTGTGCGCAAACAAGCGCTCTTCAAGGAAGGCCGTTATCAGGATGTGGTGGAGTACGGCCTCCTGGCCTCGGATCATCGAGCTCGGAAGGCCTCATGAGCACCCCCGGTTGGGGTACGCCTCCATTCAGGGACCTCACCTACTGTCTTCGTTGCTGTCTGCCGGAGACGGTCGAGGGCATCGAGTTCGATGCATTTGGGATCTGTCGTGCCTGCCAGAGCGCGGAGCAGAAGATCCACCTGGACTGGACGCTTCGCGAGAAGGCCCTCCGGAACATCTTGGACAAGCATCGAAGCGCCGAAGGCGCGGGTTACGACTGCATCGTGCCGATCAGCGGAGGCAAGGACAGCACCTTCCAGCTCCATGTCATCACCAAGGTCTACGGGCTACGCCCTCTGGCCGTCACCTTCAGTCACAACTGGTACTCGGACGTGGGACGGAAGAACCTCGAGAACGCCCTGGAGGTGTTCAACGTCGACCACATCATGTTCACGCCCAACCGGAACCTCGTGAACCGGCTGGCGCGTCGCTCTCTTTTCGCCATAGGAGACTCCTGCTGGCATTGCCACGCGGGGGTAGGCGCATTCCCGCTCCAGGTGGCCGTCAGGTGGAAGGTCCCCCTCCTGGTTTGGGGAGAGTCGATAGCGGAGAGTTCTGGACGCGCCAGCTATTTCGAGCCCGTCCGTCGTTTCGACCGCGACTACTTCCTCAACGTGTCTTCGAAGGTCGACCTCGACGCCATGGTGAGTGATGACGTCACCCGGGACGAGCTGACACCCTTCGAGACACCATCGGCGGCAGAGTGCGAAGCGATCGGGTTGATCGGGATCCACCTCGGCGACTACATCTTCTGGGACGACGAGCGCCAGATGGAGTTCGTGCGGGATGAGTACGGTTGGTTGGAGGGAGATGTCGAGGGCACCTACAAGGGATACAAGAGCGTCGAATGCCGGATGGCCGGCCTGCACGACTACACGAAGTTCCTGAAGAGAGGCTTCGGACGAGGGACCGACCACGCGAGCATCGACGTCCGCGCCGGGCTGATGACACGGGAAGAGGGCTTCGAGTTCGCTTCCAAGCATGATCGCGAGCGACCGGAGATCCTGGACTACTACCTTTCGATCACGGGCTTGACCGAAGCGGAGTTCTACCGGGCGATGGGTACGCACCGTGACCCCCGGCTCCCGCCGTTGGAGGTCGAAGGCGCGCCATGAGCGAACCATGGGCCCTCGATGTCACAGAGGCGGGCGAGTCGATCGCTGCGGGACGGCTTTCTCCCGAGGAGCTTTTCGATTCGTGTAAGGCGCGGATAGAGGAGCTCGATCCACACATCCAGTCCTGGGAGCACCTGAACTTCGAGATGGCCGGATCGCTGGCTTCTATGTGCTCCGACGGTCCGCTCCACGGGGTCCCAGCGGGAGTGAAGGACATCTTCAACACGGACGGTATGCCGACCACCATGGGTAGTCCCGTATGGGAGGGCTTCAACGCCGGGAACGACGCGAGGGTCGTGTTCAATCTGAAGAAGCAAGGCGGCTACGTCATGGGCAAGACCGTCACCGCGGAGTTCGCGGTCCACGCGCCCGGCGTTACACGTAATCCTCACGACGTGAGGCGCTCACCTGGGACCTCATCGAGTGGCTCGGCCGCCGTGGTGGCGTCGGGGATGGTGCCGTGGGCGCTCGGGTCCCAGACCGCCGGATCCATCGTCCGTCCCGCGAGCTACTGCGGGGTCTTCGGGTTCAAGCCGTCGTACGGGACGGTCCCCCGGACGGGCATGCTGAAGACCACCGACACTCTGGACCAGATCGGCTTCTTCTGTCGGAGCCCTCGGGACCTCCCGTTGTTGCTGGAAGCGATCCGGATCCGGGGCCGCGACTATCCGCTGGTGGAAGCGACGCTCGACAAAGAGGTGTTGCCGCCGGAGCTCCCATCCCGGCCGCGGATCGGCGTCTTGACGGACTCCATCTGGGTTTGGGACAACGTAGAGACGGCCTACCGGAACACCTTCTCGCGATACGTCGATCAACTCCAAGAGGCTGGGGCGGACGTGTCCGAGCTCGCTCTGCCGGGTGAGTTCGCCATGGCTCATGAAGTCCACGAGACGATCTACAACAAGTGCATCTCTTACTACTTCGCCGTCGAGGCGGCCCAGGGCCAATTGGTGAGCAGCGAGATCATGGAGATGGTCGAACGAGGCCGCGCCACCTCGATGCAGGCGTATGTGGACGCCCTGGAGTCGCAGGTGAAGCTTCAGCACAAGTTCGGCGAGGTGCTGAAGGACTTCGACGCTTTGCTTACGCTGTCGACCGCAGGACCGGCGCCTCTGTGGAGAGAGCCGGATCTTCCCGACACCGCGTTGATCTGGACGCTCTGTGGCGCACCGGTCGTTTCAGTTCCTGCTCTGAGGACACCGGAGGGCCTGCCCTATGGGGTCCAGCTCGTGTCATCGAGGTTCTCGGATCATCGTTTGCTCGCCGTGCTTGCCTCCGTGGAAACGATGGGTGCTGCCGCAGCGGTTGAACCTGTCACTCCAACTGTCGCAGAGGGCCTCTCGTCGCTGGAGCAAGCGATATGACCCTCCTTGGCCGCCTCGTATCGATCTACAACGCCCCGAGACGATCGTTGAGCGCCGGGGAACCCCCGCCCTCAGATGTGCCGGAGCTGGTTGAGATCGCCGATCGCGCCCAAGTGCCGACAGATATCAGCGATCATCTCCGCACTCTCTTCATCGAAAGTCTGAAGAGCAGCCCACGGCTGATAGTCGAACTGGGGGTTCGGGGAGGAGAGAGCACCTTCGTGTTCGAGAGGGTGGCCAAGCTCACCGGAGCGCGCCTTGTCAGCGTCGATATCGAGGAGTGCATCAGTGCATCTAGCTTCGAAGGCTGGACCTTCGTTCAGCAGGACGACGTCGGATTCGGTCTCGACTTCCCCGATTGGTGCAAGAGGAACGGGCTCGAACCCGAGATCGACGTGCTGTTCATCGACACGAGTCACCTCTACGATCACACGGTCCAAGAGATCGAGATCTGGTTCCCGCATCTCTCGGAGCATGGCAAGGTCCTCTTCCACGACACGAACATGCGCCTCCTGGGGCGCCGTCTCGACGGCACTCTGGTCAGGGGTTGGGACAACCAACGCGGGGTGATCAGAGCGATCGAGGGCTACCTGGGTGTCTCACTGCCGGAGCGAAAGAACTTCGACACGGTCGTTTCGGGCTGGTGGATCAAACATCACGCTCATTCCAACGGGCTAACCATCATGGAGAAGCTTCCCGAGATCGCCGGCTGAACCCCGCTCACGCGTGAAAGTTCACGCGTGAAAGGTGACGCCCTTCTTCAACGCAACGAGGATCGATGCCTTCAACTTACTCGGGGGGGTCCCTGCGTCGGTCCACCAGCCCTGGAGGATGTCGAAGGTGAGGTCGCCGCCGGCCGCATAAGCGTTATTGACGTCGGTGATCTCCAACTCTCCGCGGGCCGACGGCTCGAGTGTGGGGATGATCTCGAAGACACGGCTGTCGTACAGGTAACAACCGGTCACAACGAGGTCCGAGACGGGATCCGAAGGCTTCTCCACCACCTCGACGATCCGATCACCTTGGATCTCCGCCACACCGAAGCGGCGAGCATCTTGGAGAGCTACCTGTTTCAGAAGGAGCTTCGCTCCCGACGCTTGCTCCGCGAACGCGTCCACGAAGGGCTTCAGGTCCTCCTGGAAGATGTTGTCGCCGAGGATGACAGCGACGCGTTCGTCCCCGATCGAAGGGGCGGCTTTGGCCAGGGCGTCGGCGATGCCGCCTTCACCCTCCTGCTGTGCATATTCGAGGGACACTCCGAGGTGAGCGCCGTCGCCCAACAACGAGCGGAACTGGTCACCTTCGCTCCCGGTTACCAGCACGACTTCCCGGATCCCCGCTTGAGCCAGCGTCCGTATCGGGAAGTGGATCATCGGTTCATCGAAGACGTCGAGGAGGTGCTTGTTGACCACCTTCGTCACCGGGTGGAAACGGGTGCCCAGCCCACCTGCCAGCACGATGCCCTTCATCGAGCCGGTCCCAGGTGATCCCTCAAGCCCTCACGCCAGTCCCGGAGTGGCACACCCGCGTCTCGGGCCTTCGAGAGTGCGAGCACGCTATTGCCCGGTCTCGGCGCAAGAGGGCGCCCGGCGATAGCCGCGTATCCCTGCGTGCTCACCCGGCGGACGCGGCCCGGCGAGTTGATGGCCGAAGCGATGGTCTCGGCGAACCCGGCCCAGCTCACCGCGGGTCCGGAACCGGTCACGTTGATGATCCCGGTCGCCGGGTTCTCCACCAGGTGGCGGAGCGCCGTGGCCAGGTCGGCGGCATAGGTGGGTCTCCCCGTCTGGTCATCCACGACCGAGACCTCTCTCTCCTCGCTCAACAGATCTCGCATCTTGGCTACGAAGTTCCTTCCTCGTCCGAAGACCCAAGAGGTGCGGATGGTCAGGCCCCGTGCCAGCTCGGCTACGAAGCCCTCCGCCTCCAACTTGGAGTGACCGTAATGGTTCAGAGGTGACGTTGGATCGGTTTCAAGGTACTCATCTCGACCGGTACCGTCGAAAACGTAGTCGGTGGACAGGAAGATGAGGGCGGAGCCGTTGCCTGCGGCCGCATCGGCCACGTTCCGGGTCCCGTCCCGATTCACGCGGTAGGACTCCGAGGGCTCGGCCTCACACCGGTCGACATCTGTGAGGGCAGCAAGGTGCACGATCACATCGGCTCCGGCGAGTCCCTCGAGAACGGCGGATCGATCGGTGACATCTAGCTCCTGCCGGGTCAGGAAGGTCGCGTGGGGCATCTTCTCCGCTAGAGCGAGCCCGACCTGACCGCCCGCTCCCGTCACTAGAACTTTGGGATGTTCTGCCACTCGAGCCTCGGGTTCTCCTGATCACGCCGGCTGAGTAGTGGTTCCTTCGTCTCCCAGGGCACTGCGAGGATCGGATCGTCCCAAGCCACGCCGAATTCATCGGACGCGTCGTACTCCTCGGTGACCCAATAGATGAGGTCTAGATCGGAGAGGGCTAGGAATCCGTGAGCGACTCCCGGCGGGATGTAGAGGGTGACGGGCACGGCGGGATCCAGTATCAAGGTCTGAACCGGCGGGTCGGGTACCTCGTCCCGAAGGTCGGCAAGGGCTACCTGCGCGCGGCCCGACACCAGGTACCAGAGATCCGCTTGGCGGCGGTGGAAATGGAGCCCTCGAAGCACGCCCTGCTTGGAATGGGAATGGTTCGACTGCGCGAAGCCACCCTCGAACGCCGCCGCCCTGAATATCTCTCCGAAATACCCGCGGTCGTCGCCATAGCGATCGATGTCTCTGAGCTCGACACCTTCGATCATGTTCCGGCCCCCGTGCTCCGAGCCGGGTCGGCATCGTCATAGAGGCGTTCAGCCTCTTCAAGCAGAGGCTCCCACCACGAACGATTGTCCGCGTACCAAGTCACGGTTGTTTCGAGGGAGGTTGCGAGGTCGGTCAGAGGTTCCCATCCGAGTGAGCGGATCTTCGTCACATCGACGGCGTAGATCTCGTCGTGCTGAGGACGGTCATAGGCGGTTAGGTAGACGAGGTCGGGATCGGAGCCCGCTGCATCGACGACCATCCTTGCGATCTCGACGTTCGATGTGCCCGAGAGTCCGGGTCCCAAGTTGTAGACCTCGCCTGGTGTCCCTGATGAGATGACCGTCTCGATGGCCGCGCAGACGTCGGTCACGAACATCCAGTCCCTGATCTGACCACCCCCTCCCCATACCGGGATGGGGGAGGAGTCCAGAGCGCGCGTTGTCCAGCGGGCGACCGCTTTCTCCGGGTGCTGCCACGGCCCGAAACAGTTCGTCGGTCGGACAACGATCACAGGGACCTCATCGCGATAGGACAGAACCATGTCATCGCCAAGGGCTTTACTTCGAGCGTAAGCGCTGGTGGCAAGTCCCTCACCGGGGAGCTTGTCGCCTTCTTGGAAAGGCTCTCCGTGACACGGGCCATAGACCTCGTCAGTCGACACATGTATGAACATGTCGATCCCAGAGGCTCTCGCCGCCTCGATCAAGGAC